>DATKXE010000302.1:0-2284 GCA_035529195.1 Anaerolineales bacterium | reverse complement strand
GATCAGGATCTGAACCTGAGGGAAATCTTCATTGATACCATCCATAACTACCTGACTATCGGTGTCGACAACGATTTCTGCGATCTCAGGGCATAATTCCAAGGTCGATAGAATGTGGTGGTACAAAGGTCTCCCAGCTAGTGTCCGGTAATTCTTGCCTTTAACTCGCTGAGAATGATGTCTCATGGGTACTAATGCAACAATTTTCTTCATAAACTGGTGATAAATCCTGGGTTTGCAAGAGGATTGCCGGGTTATGGTTGATCGCCCGTCCGTCCTCATCCCAATAACGAGTCTGCCTGCGGGTGACCGAGAACAATGAGTCATAAGATGGATAATTTTGCTTCATTGTCCGGATGGCAGATGAAATGGTCTTGGCAGACAACAGTGGGCTGGTGCTGTGGGTTTGAAGGTAAAAATCCGCTTCTATCTGCTCGGTATCGTGCAGAAGCACCTCATTCATTGGTGTTTCTTCAGCCCGGAGATGTTCCGGACGGATCAGGATCTGAACCTGAGGGAAATCTTCATTGATACCATCCATAACTACCTGACTATCGGTGTCGACAACGATTACCGCGATCTCCGGGCATAATTCCAAGGTCGATAGAATGTGGTGGTACAAAGGTCTCCCCGCAAGTGTCCGGTAATTCTTGCCTTTAACTCGCTGAGAATGATGTCTCATGGGTACTAATGCAACAATTTTCTTCATAGCGATTTTATTCTTTGTATTGGATTGGTTTTACATTTCTAGATTCATGATTATGATTGGTAGGGCTGTCACCCGGATAATAAAATGTTTTACGCAGGTCTTGGGTTAGAGGGCCACTTTGCTGGTATCCGCGATATGTACCCCAGAATTGCATCAGCCTGAACCAGATGATATTGCTGACCTCGCGGATAAACTTACCATCTCGCATGGTAGATGCTGAATCACTTACCAGATTGGTGAAAAACAGCCTGACAAAGTCAAAAAAACCAAACTGCTCATGAGGAAATATGCGCTTGAAAGCCATTGCTTCTCGCCGGTAGCGATTATACACACCCCTTGGTGTATCTTCATGGGTATGGATGATCTCAGCTTCAGCCACGTAGGACACAGTGCAACCTTGTTCTATCGCCCAGTGTGCCCATTCCAAATCCTCTAATCCGGAAAGCGTATCGTCATAATTATGCCTTAACCAGAGGTCCTTGCGGATGGCTGCATTTGCATTATTGCAGAATGGGTTGGACTTCTGAATTTTCGATTGCTCTGGATACCAGCGCGCAAGGATCTGATTCTCAGAAAAACGAGTTGTCGTACTCCCACGCTGTTTTCCATAGGTTAATCCAACCTTTGCATCTGTGAAGGGGGAAATCAACCGCTCAATCCAATCGGGATAAACCGGATACACATGAGCGCTGGCGATCACAATGATGTCGCTCATCGCATGCTTGATTCCAAGATTTAATGAACGTCCAAATGAAAACTGCTCGGGTTGTATATTGAGGATCTGAACAGGAAAATCCCAATGCTCACTCTTTGCGATCTCAATTGTTGCATCAGATGAACCAGAGTCAACCAGGATAACTTCAAATGCGCTAATATTTTGTTGACCGAGACCAGAAAATAAACGTTCAATATGCTTTTCCTCATTGTACGCTCGTATAACTATTGAGCAATTCAGATCCGTCATTACTCGACCTCAGCCAACCGGATCAAGAGACCAGGCATCGTCTTGTTCGTAGCCTAGTTGCTGCAGGAGGTCACCGGTTGATTGTTTGAAGAAGTCGACATTCTCATGAGTGAAGTATTCCCGCCAGCCACCTACCTTACCAGAACGAAATGTACCGGATTTCTTTGGCTGAACAGCTTTCCCAAGCGCGTCAATCGCCTGTTGACGTTCAACTTTGGGTTGAAATCCTTTACCTTCGAGATAATCTAGTATCAGATTGAAGGAATGCGCTTGATTTAAACGCATATCCTCAAAGCGCAAGCATAGCACTTCGGGCTGATCTAACCAACCCAGGTGTGCATCGTACCTCGCTTTTACTCCGATCAACTCCAGGTTATTTTGTTTTACCCCACCAATTGCTGCATTGATCCTTTCTTCCATGGAAGATAATTCTTCAGCATAGTAACCGTGCATACCATGCTCAGGAAAAATCTCCATCGCATAGAAAATATGCGAGATAATCATATCTCTCGGGTCCCTGTATACAAAAATGGATGCCATCCCCTCACGGGTCAATGTACCAACATATTCATCCCGTGCATCCAAATACCCATATCCAATATCACCTGATC
>DATKXE010000301.1:0-2254 GCA_035529195.1 Anaerolineales bacterium | reverse complement strand
CTGGTGGAGAGGGCTGGTCGGTGAGCCGCACCCCAATGGTTCAAGTCGCAATTGATCCGAGCAACCGCCTGGCAGTGACCAGTGCAGAAGACAGAGCTCTGGTATTCTGGAACCTATCCGACCCAGCTGAGATGCGCAGGTTGGTCGGGCACCGTGCACCTGTCGCTGGCGTCGCGATGACCCCAGATGGCAAATATGCCCTGACCGGATCGGGCAGTTTAGATTTAGGAGGGGAACCTGCAGACGACAACAGCCTGCGTTTATGGGATGTGGAAACTGGGGAGCTGCTTCAGTTACTTGAAGGACATGCATCTACTGTTGTCATAGTAGATATTTCACAGGATGGAAGGAGAGCGTTATCCGGCTCCTTTGATGGGACCATGCGCTGGTGGGACCTGGAAAACGGTGTTGAGCTGCAAAGGTTTGAAGCCCATTCCGGTGGGGTATTTGCCGTCGCAATCAGTCCAGATGAGAAATATGCTCTTTCTGGATCGATGTCGTCAGATACTTTTCCAGATGATGGCATCCGCCTTTGGGATTTGGAGACGGGAGAGATGCTTAATGAGTGGGTCGGGCGGGCAAATTCTACAGATCTAATATTCAACCCGGATGACACAACGGCATTTGCAGCTTCTGGCGGATTGCAAGTACTTGATATTGAGCGGGGGGAAATTATCGATACCTACCCTTATGAATGCTGCACAGGGTTGGCGATTACATCAGATAGGGAGATAGCCTATATTGTTGAAAATAATGACACCGTAGTAAGATCAATAGACCTTGAAACCAAGCAAATAATCCAGGAGTTCGGTCCCCACGGCGGCGTCCGTACGCGCGTTGCACTCAGCGCTGATGGCCAGGTTCTGCTCTCGAGTGGGCTAAATGGGAATCTATTCCTCTGGGATGTGGAAACTGGAGAAGTGATTCGCGAATTCAATGCTAACTTTCTCATTGTAGATATTGATATGGATGCGCATGGCTCGCTGGGAATCAGCCCAGGTCCAAATAATTCTGCGATCTTGTGGCGCTTAGATTTGCCAAGCGAGGTGCAAGAGCTGCGTGAATGGATCGCTGAAAATCGTTATGTACGGGAATTGAGCTGCGAGGAAAGAGTAACATACAGCATTGAACCGCAGTGCGAATAGGAATACCTTTCCATCATGGGATCGCACCACCCATTGTTTACGTGGCGGTCCCGGTGTGATTCGAATTGCATCCCCAAGTGGGGACACACAGCCTGGTCCTGTTAGTAACCTTCCAAAGGAGCTGTTTGTAAATAGGCACCCCCGGTGCTTCGAGCGTAAAGTTAATAGGTGTTTTTAAATTGAATAATTGAAGAATGGGAAAATGGGGGATTTATTAATTTCAAAAATCTGAATATTAAGCCTTATGGAAAAATACCCCTAAGGCGACACTTGTCGAACGGTATCAACTAGAAATCGAGCAATTTTTAGTCATGCTGCGGTTTGAAAACCGAAGTAAATTGGAAGAATTGTCTCTCATCTCATGAGGTTCGAGATGTCTACTGCTTCAAAACCCTTTGTTCTGGAAAATTGTTTATCAGTAAAAGCTGCTGCTGAGTACAGTGGCTATAGCCTGTAATATCTGCGCCGTTTACTCCGGTTGGGTTAGGTGGCTGGTTTAAAACTCGATCAACTCTGGTTGATTAAGAGGGAAACTATTGAGGCATATCTGGCACAAGTCGAAAGCGCAAGGGATCAGCGATTTGATCCTAAATAAAAACTCTTTTAGGGTCAACAATAGGTTAAAGCCATTTTCCCACAAAAAATACAAAATCATGGCAAAAAAAACACTATCATGACTAAAAGAATACCGGAGTATCCCCAACGTAATTGGAGTTCTGGTATATATTGGAAATTCATGCCATATAATCCTGCAATAAAAGTGAGCAGATCACGCTTCCCAACCCATTTGAAATATTTTTTGGTTCGATGTGGTAAACATGTTTAGTGGCGAATAGCTATTAATGACGAAAATGGACAAATATCCGCCCAAAATTTTTATCGTCTTTTTCAATGCGATGATAAAGGTTTCGAATATGTTTTTGATCAAGAAAGCGAATTACCCGTTTTTTTAACTGACCGCTTCCTTTTCCTGGAATAATCTCTACAATTTTTATGCGCTTTTCAACTGCTTCTTGCATAACTCGATTAAGTTCTTTCTCTATAGTCTCTCCACGATTATAAATGTCATGAAGATCAAGTTTCAACTTTGCCATAATTTTTTCTTCAGT
>DATKXE010000300.1:0-3385 GCA_035529195.1 Anaerolineales bacterium | reverse complement strand
GGGAAGGTTTTGAACTGCGATAGTTGACCGCGATCCCAACTCGCGCAGTTGGCTGTAAACGGTGGATGGCATGGTATGCCGCAGAATGTGCTTTGATGAGATTTGCGTAAACCTTGCCTATCAGCCTGATATCTTTTTTGCCAGGAGGAAATAATCCGAACAGGTATGCATAAATCACCAATACATTGGGTTCATTGATCGTGATCCAAAGATGGCTGTATTCAGCTAGAGCTTCCACGGTTTTTTCTACATACGATCCAAACAGATCAACTATGGCTTTATTTTCCCAGCCACCCAGTTCGCTGACCCAGATCGGATCGCAGAAGTGATGTAAGGTGACCAATGGAGTGATATCCCGCTCTTGCAGGCGCTGCAGCATCTGCCGATAGTGTTCTAATGCATCTTCATCCCAGCGGTCCGGAGTAGGTTGAACGCGACTCCATTCTATGGATAAGCGATGAGCATTTTGACCAGTCTCCTCGATGCGTTCGAAATCTTCCCGCCAGCGCCCTCCCCACCAATCGCAAGCCAAGCCAGATTTGTGAGCGTCAATTATATGTCCGGGCTCTTGTTCCCAAGCCCAGAAATTGTTATTCTTATTATTTCCTTCCACTTGATGGGAGGAAGTGGCCGTGCCCCAAAGAAAACCACGCGGAAAATTGTAGGTGGCACTTGGCATTTTGTTCTCCGAGATTGCTAAGATAATTCACCAATCTGGATAATTGTAGCCGGGGGTATATATTTTGACAACCTGGTTATCATCAACACGATGTGAATTCATCAAGTTAATGGTAAATTTAGGGTATGTCAGAGGCGTATATCCTGAGTGCAGTACGTACTCCAGTAGGAGTGGGTAAACCTGGTGGGAACCTATCAGCTTTTACCCCGATTGATCTGGGGGCAATGGTGCTGGTAGCAGCAGTGGATCGGTCTGGAATTAATGCGGATATCATCGATGATGTAATCTGGGGCTGCGTGACCCAAATTGGTGACCAGGGAGCAAATATTGCCAGGTTATCCGTGCTCAAAGCGGGATTTCCTGTGAGTGTGCCCGCGGTAACTCTCAACCGCATGTGCGGCTCCAGCCAACAAGCAATTCATTTTGCTGCTCAGGCAATTCTCTCTGGGGATATGGACCTGGTGATCGCGGGTGGAACAGAAATGATGTCCCACCAATCGATTGGCTCTGATTGGCCGGAAAACTGGCCAGGTGATTTTCCTTATGATCTGGTTCACCAGGGTGTCAGCGCTGAAATGATGGCCCAGAAATGGGAAATCACCAGAGACCAACTCGATGATTTTGCATATCAGAGTCATTGGCGAGCAATGATAGCCATCCAAGAAGGTCATTTTGAAGATCAGATCTTGCCGCTCTCCCAAGCAGATGGAGGTTGGATGAGCAGGGATGAGGGTGTCCGAATCCCTCCTGATCGAAAAAAAATGCGCAGCTTAAAGCCCGCATTCAAACCAGACGGTGTGATCACGGCTGGCAATTCCAGCCAAATAAGTGATGGGGCTGCAGCAGTTGTGATCGCCTCCCCAAAAGTCATTGGGCGTTATAATTTAAATCCACGGGCGAGAATATTAAACCGGGTGGTGATTGGTTCCGATCCGGTATTGATGCTCGATGGTCCAATCGCAGCCACCAAATTAATTCTCGAGCGAACTGGTTTATCCTTGGATGAAATGGATGTGATTGAAATTAATGAGGCTTTTGCTTCCGTGGTCCTAGCATGGCAAAAAGAAATGCAAGCGAATATGGAACGGGTGAATCCCAATGGAGGAGCTATTGCTTTAGGTCATCCAATTGGTGCGACTGGAGGCATCTTGATGACCAAGCTGCTTCACGAACTTGAACGTACCGAAGGAAGATTTGGATTGCAAACCATGTGTATAGGTCATGGCATGGCAACAGCTACAATCATTGAGAGATTATAAATTGATGCACCTTGTATATCTGGCATTAGGATCAAATTTAGGGAATAGGTCTGAGAATTTGCAAGCTGCTATTGAATCACTGGAACCTGAGGTAAGGGTTATGAATTGCTCACCTGTATATGAAACCCCACCTTGGGGATATTCAGATCAACCAAAATATTTAAATCAAGTCATCGAAGCTGAAACAGATCTGTCTCCAGAAGAGCTGCTTGAGTTTGTGAAGAAAATCGAATTAAATATTGGTCGAAAAGAAACATTCCGTTATGGACCACGGTCAATTGATGTGGATATCATCTTCTTCGATCATTTAATGATAGATTCGCCACCATTAATCATCCCACATGCCCATATGGCAGAACGTAGTTTTGTGTTGATGCCTTTAGCGGATTTAGCGCCTGATTTTCTGCATCCTTTACTTGGTGAGACTGTGTTGAGTCTACTTTCAAAAGTGGATAAGCAAAGCATCGTTATTTACTCCTCAGGAGCTAATTGTGAGGATGGTGAGTAAATTTGGTAAAATCAATTGTAGTATACAGGAGGTAGTTAATGACCCAAGAAAGCATCAAACCACTTAAATGGGAACCAACTCCAGGAATTGGGTATTCGGTTGTCCGGCGTCCTGATGGTGGAATGCATTACACTTTCACGGATTTATCTCATGAAACTCTGGCACACTGGCATGAGTTTGCAGTCGAGCACTTGCTGGACTCAGATCGGTTGACGACCAACCTTTACGATCTGAGGCAGATCAAAGATATTCCTCCAGAAGCGATTGATTATGCCATTGAGGTAAATTCTGATCCCTCGGCGCGCAATATTCGCTTGGCTGTCGTAGTAAAAAGTGAAGAGGTACGCCAGGCGATCGAAAAAATCCCATCGCTTACCACTCCTGGTGGTGTCGAGTTTAAAGTATTCACTGATATCCAAGGATCAGAAACCTGGTTAGACCGACCGTTGACACTGATCGTGTGATCGGGTTCGCTCTAATTAGAGATCAAAATGTAAAAAGTAAAGCGGGGGTATTGATTCATGTTGCTTAGCTCCAATTTGACAATAGGAAAACACTTATTTGAATGGGGGAAAAAGACATATTTAATGGCTATCTTGAATTTGACCCCGGATAGTTTTTCTGGTGATGGTTTGTTCGTAAATGCTGATCAGGACCATGATGGGGGGGAAGATGCCAATCTGATTGAGGCGGCAATGGCTCAGGCTCGAGATTTTGTTGAAGCTGGGGCTGATATATTGGATGTTGGTGGAGAAAGCACTCGACCTGGAGCTGCCTTGGTGGAGGCTGAAATTGAATTGAAACGTGTCGTACCCGTCATAGAATCACTGGTCAGTGAATTTGATATCCCTGTGTCGGTGGATACCTATAAGCATGAAGTTGCACAGGCTGCTTTGGATGCCGGTGCACATCTAGTAAATGATGTTTGGGGATTACAAG
>DATKXE010000299.1:0-2497 GCA_035529195.1 Anaerolineales bacterium | reverse complement strand
ACAGGCTGGCTTGTTGAGATTCAACCAAATGACCCAAAAAACCCATACTTGCTACAGCAGTGTCATATCGCAACGCATCTAGTAGAACCAGAATTACTTTATTCAATTGAATTAACCATCCTTTCTCATGGATCTTTAATTGCTATCAAGAATTTTGCAATATGAACCTTGAAGTTGTGGAGACAATCTGATGGAATACTTAGTGGTTAGCTGTGGTGAAAATATCTGTAATCATCATTGGGTCCAAGCTTGTGAGCGCCTCTCATAGCCTCTGGTTAATAGATAAAATAAACCCCTGGCTAAAATCCCGACCACAATGATCAAGAGCGACATGGCCATAGCCTGCGCTGTTTCTCCGGCGTCATCCAGCAGCATGACTGATAAGGATGCCAGTTCATTTCCCGGCACAAAAAGGAAGACAACCACCGACAATGTGACCATGGCGTTCAGGAACAGGTACGAGGCGACCGAAATGATCGCCGGTAACGATACTGGAACAATCACACGCAGAAAAGTGCGGTAGAAAGGTGCGTTCAATGATTCACTGATTGATTCAAACTCTGGGTCGATCTGTTTTAGAGAGGTTGTCGCGGTCAGGAAAGGAACGGTATAGTAGTGGATAATGGTAGATATGACCAAAATCCCCATGGTTCCATACAAGAAATTCAAAGGATTTGACGGGTTGTTGAAGGTAAAAATATAAGCCAAACCCAGCACCATGCCTGGAATGGCAAGAGAAGTAATCGACAAGAGGTAAAGCAGTGACCGCGTGGTTCGCAAACCACGTGTTTTATCTATCAAATAAGCACTGAAGAAAATGATAACCGTTCCGAACAGCGCGGTCCAGAATGCCATCTGGATGCTGTTCCACAAAACGACAAAAGCACCGCCTTTGTGCTGCGTACCGGCCACATAGAAAGTGAAATTATTTAAGGTCAAGGAAAGATCATAAGGCCAGTACTGGGTGAAAGCCCCGACGATCACAATTGCGTAAATGCTAAGGATAAAGGCTGCTATCAATAACATAAAAGTGAAAACACCCCATTGGATTATGGGTTGGTGGGGTTTTGGTTCCAAAGGTGTGATGCCCGTCGAAACCATGGCAACTTGTTTGCGTTGGACTAATCTGTCCAATACAAAGGCAAGCAAAGCAGGAACCAACAGCAAAGTACTGATGGTGGCACCCATCTCGAAATTCTGCTGTCCGATGACCTGGTTGTAAATATCTGTAGCCAATACGTCGTAATTGCCACCAATAACTTTAGGTGCACCGAAATCTGTGATCGCTAAGGTGAAGACTACGAAGCAGGCGCTCAACAGACCATATCTGGCTCCGGGTAACGTAATGGTGGTGAACATGCGCGAGCCTTTGGTGCGCAGAGAGTCTGCGGCTTCATATAAGCGGGCATCTGCAAGAGCGAGTGCAGCGGCGATAATGATAAAAGCATGTGGGAATGCGTAATAAACTTCTGATAGGATGATGCCGGTGGGACCATAGATATGGATATTGATGCCTGTCAAGCGGGTAAATACACCGTTATTCCCGAAAATATAGATCAATCCCAGCGCTTGAACCAGGGAGGGCATGAAGATGGGCATTAAAGCGATGACTCTCAGCACCTTTTTTCCGGGTATCGTGATGCGCGATAATCCATACGCATAAATAAAAGCCAGAATAACTGTGATGATCATGCTCATCGCAGAGATATATAAGCTGTGCGATAAGGAAGCAGAAGTTGTGCTGGAGGAAAAATAATCAAGATAATTTTCCAACCCCACAAATTCTCCCAGCTCATTTTCAAAACTGCGTCTTAAATTCACAAAGATCGGGTAGATTAGGAAGATGAATAAACCGAAGCCGATCAGAATGAAGATAAACCTGCGCAAGTAATCTTCGTAACCTAAGCGTTGGCGCACAACTTCATTTTGGATGTTTTTTTTATCAATAGGTGGGTCTGCAGGATATTCCATGGTAGATAAGATCAAGAACGATTAGCAAGCTTGCCAGGGTAGACACGGATGATCTCTGGAGGTAGGTGGATGAAGAGTTGCGTGCCATTCTCGATGGCCAGCTCTTTCATAAGATTGCTGGAGACTTCTACCAAAAGCTGGGTTTGGGTGTCCTCATCTAAGGTGCACGTCAGGCGATTGACAGCTCCCAGGAATTCAGATTCAATTACAGTGACCTGGCTGACATTTGGTAATTCACCAACTTCCTCGGTAATGCCGATCTCTTCAGGACGAATAGCTAAGGTAACTGGTTTGCCAGAAGTGATGCCCTCCGGCGCTATGCCTTCCAATAAAATTGAGCCAATACTAAATACATTAGGCGAGTCTGTAGTCCTGGCTGGAAGAAAATTCATCATGCCAACAAAATTCGCCACGAAAGGTGAGGCTGGTGCACGGTAGATTTGCTCGGCGTTTCCAACCTGTTCTATCGTACCCTGGTCCATAACCACGATCCGGTCTGCCATCACGAGCGCCTCTTCCTGATCGT
>DATKXE010000298.1:0-2400 GCA_035529195.1 Anaerolineales bacterium | reverse complement strand
AGTTCATTTTGTACCTCCTCAAATCACAACGCTTGGGTATGTAAATCTGGTTAATCTCCTGGTTGATTTTGGCATTTGCGCCAAGATCACGAATGGGGACTTGATCATCAGGGTATTATGATATATAATATAGAACATATGTTCTATATTGTCAAGAGGCAATCCCTTGTTATCCAACAGGTTCCCTGAATAGAACAATTGTGCTATTTTACGATTTTAATCATCGTTTGTCAAACTAGGACCCATAATTTCAGAGGAGAATACAATGTACAATGTTCGCCAATTCATCTTCCCGGGGGCGATCGTCAGCAGTTTGATTTTGGCCTCATTCGGGTATTCGGTCATGGATCGCGTCCCCAAAGTTACATCCGCAGCAGAAGATCAGCAATTGTTGGCAGCAAATGAGAGTGCCTCAGAATTGGATGCGGCCCAACAGTTGGAAATTGATGTAAACAGTGCAGACAACCCCCCACAATGTGTGATCAGTCACAATTTTCCTGCTGATGTGCGCCAATGGTGTACCCAAATCATGCGCCATGCATCCAAGAACAAATTAGATCCCAACCTGGTCGCGGCGATTATTTGGCAGGAAAGCGGTGGCAATCCAGGCGCATATTCTCAGAGTGGCGCGGTGGGTTTAATGCAGGTTATGCCGCGTGATGGCATCGCAGCATCTTTCCAGTGTATCAATGGATCCTGTTTTACCAATCGCCCCACCATCAGCGAACTGGAAAAACCGAATTTTAATATTAAATATGGGGCTGGAATGATCGCAGGGCTGATGCAGAAGTACGGAAACATCCGTGATGCTTTGAAATTTTACGGACCAATGAACGTGGGCTACTACTACGCTGACAAAGTCTTAAACATTTATCAAGCCAACAGTGGCTGAGATCATTCTCCAGAAATCAAATGGAAATGCAGCTGAGGAAAATCCTGGAAATCCCCCCCATTTACGACCAGACGGTACCCTTAATCTTGTAAGTTTGATTTCTCCACCAGGGTGCGCACAGTTGAAAACAGGTCTCGCAAAAACTCGCTGTCTTTAGGATCTAGATGCATCAGATCGCGTATCTCATCTTTCGGCACCAGTAAAATATGGGTGGGATAGTCGGGTCGCGGGTGATCAAATCAGACCAGGGAGCCAGTTTCACTGATCACCTGCTTTGGAATGATTTTGCTCATATGTGCTAATCCCCAAATAATGATTGGTCGCAGTAGACGTGATTGCGCGCTGGAGTAAATCAATATAGATTTGGACCCCCTCTTCTCACTCTGAGGCATTGCCAACTAGCCACCTACCACTACTGCGGGTGAATCTATAACCGCGCTGCTATTCTGGTCCCCAACCTTGCATCAAGTTTCCTTTCAAATACCAGTTCCTCTGCCTGGTGAAAATTCATAAACGAACGGAAAGCCCGTGCTAATCCGGTGATTAAATCATCGTGCAGCTCGACTCCTTCTTCAAGGTAAAAAGATCTTACAATCAGCTTCGAATTCTTGCGATCCACCTTTGGGTCGATCCTGCCGACCAGCTGATCATGGTAGAGCACCGGCATATTAAAATATCCCCACATCCGAGTCGGGGCTGGTTTGTAAGCTTCGAGCAGGTTCCGAAAATCCCAAAACTGCCCATCCCGCCCGCGCGCCCAGAAAAGATTATCGAATGGGCTTAAGAAGGTTGTGCGCCGGGGCAGGATATCTCCAGCAGCTGCTTCATCCAGCAGGTGCTGCTGCTCGCGGTGAACGATGAAAGGTTCAATACTGCCGTTGAAAACTCGCACTTTTACCTCAATAAATATCCCCTCATTCAGCATATCTCGGATATAACCTCTCACTCCATTCCGCTTACGATAAGAATAATCCGCCGCCTGAAGCGGCTGGCAAATCCCCAACGCCCGAACACCTTGTTCTAACCAGTAGCGATCACGTTCTTCCTGGGTCGGTTCATCAACCTCAACCCATTCCGGGAGTACCCGCTGGCGCAAATCATATACCCGCTGGAAATTGACCCGATCCGTGATCATTAGATCTCCCCAGGCATTCAGGTGCTCCAACGCATTCTTTGCAGGTTTCCAATCCCACCAACCGCTTCTCTTGGGACCATGGTATTCAAAATCTCGGGCTCGTAATGGGCCCTCATCTCTGATTCGTTCATGAACGGATCGGCACAGCTCTTGGTTCGCAGGATCTGCTAGCCATTTGCTCGATTCCAAATGTTTTTGCTGCACAGACTGCATGCGAGGCAGCTGATAACGGTAATTCACCAGGGGGATGAAGCAGGCTGCGTGCTGCCAACCTTCAAACAAGAGTCTCTGATCCGGTTGGTAAATAAGACGGTCAAAATCAGCCGCATCATAACTCCCCAGCCGGCTCCAAAGAACCAGGTATTGGCTGCGC
>DATKXE010000297.1:0-19267 GCA_035529195.1 Anaerolineales bacterium | reverse complement strand
TCCCGCCTCAGGGCGGGAGCGTGGCGAGTATATCATAATGGAAGTAATTCGTCTAGACGATCAACTGACGATCACCTGAATCGGGTGGAATTTACGTGGATTTTTCAACCCTGCGAGGATTTCCTTCATCAAGTGTACCTTAAAGCTAATAAAGCGGATCAAATTGGGCAGTCAGCTTTGAAGACCGAGGATGATTTACTGGCGCATATTAATTATAAGTTCGAGATAGGATAAAATCACATTGTGGATATCACCACTCTTCAACATCAATTGGCTGATTTGCCACTCGGTAAAGTAGCCTACTTCAGTGTTGTGGGATCGACCAACTCTGAAGCCATCCGCCGGATAGAAGATGGCGCGCCGCATCTCTCACTGGTTGTGGCAGATGAGCAGACTTCCGGACGGGGGCGTCGCGATCGTATTTGGTACACCCCTCCCAGAGTTGCCCTGTCTTTCAGCCTGGTCATACGTCCTGAGCGAATCGGGGCGCTCTCTGCACCGCGTCTGACAGGTTTGGGTGCACTGGCAGTGTGTGATGTTTTGCAAGCTGATTATGGTTTGCCAGCAAATATCAAGTGGCCAAATGATGTGCTCATCGATGGAAGCAAACTGGCTGGTGTGCTGGTTGAAGCTCAATGGCAGGGGGATAAAATCCAATCTACGGTACTGGGGATTGGCATCAATGTTGCACGAGAATCTGTACCTTCGCAGGGAGAGTTAGATTTTCCAGCAACGAGTGTGGAGACTGTTTTTGGGGGCCCAGTTGACCGCTGGAAGCTGCTGAAGGAGGTACTGGTTGCCTTGCTGGCCCGCCTGCCACAACTGGACCAAGACGAATTCATCCAGGCCTGGGAAGCGAATCTGGCCTATCAACAGGATCTGGTGCAGTTAATCCAGGAAGGCGCAGAACCCATAACAGGTCAATTGCTGGGTTTAGATCGAGATGGGTTTTTGAAACTGAGACTGTTAAGCGGAGAAGAAAAGCTGTACCAATCAGGTGATCTCAAACTGCGGCTGGTTGACAGATCTTAGAAATGGACTACACTATTAGCGGCAAAGTTTTCAGGGTTGCAGAATCGATTGTCATTGGCTGGTATACAGCCAAGTGTGTCATTCGGGAGATCAATCATGCTGGATGATTTTCGCGATGAGGCGAATGCCTCTCCATATTTTGAAGATGAATCATCGGAATATTTCGAGGAAATTCCAACTGCTCGCAGGCGCGGTAAACTCCTTGGAATGACGGCCGGGCAACGTTTGGTGGTTGCCATCATGCTCTTTGTGATGACCTGTATCGTAGGCTCACTTGCGCTGCTGGTATTTGAGGTTGTTGTGCCACCAGCATTCTTCTAAGTAGAAGTGGTGAAATTTATTGAACTTTGCTCGTGCTGATTTTGGGGGAAGATTTCAGTGTTGCTGCGCTAGATAGAAATTGGCAAAAGGAAGAATAGTAAAAAGGTGGTCCAGACTTGAAAAAAATCTGGACCGATTTCTTATTTCTGCTCTTCCGGTGGTGGTTCAACCGAATCCTCGGGAGGAGCATCCTCTTCCGTCTCCGGGGTGGCTCCAACCATGAGCAGGTCCGCTTCAGCGATGCGAGCCAGTGAGGCGACACTATCTCCTTCCTTGAGTCCGATTAAACGAACTCCACGGGTGGCGCGACCAGCTTGCTTTATCTGCTTGACTTTGGTACGCAGGACAACTGCATTAATCGAAATGATGGTTAAATCGTCGCCCTCCTGGACTACCCTGGCAGCCGCAATTTTACCTATAATGGGGATTGCATTCTTATCGATGGTGGTGATACCTAAGGTTGCCCTTGATTTACGGGCGTACTGGGTTAATGGGGTACGTTTTCCATGCCCGTGAGTGGTAATGACCAGCAAATCACCACCTGGTTCGACGATTTCCATGCTGGTAACCAGGTCATCTCCGCGCAGCCTGATCCCGATCACTCCGGCCGCAGTGCGACCCACGGGGCGAACTGCTCGCTCGGAAAATCGCAGTGCCTGTCCTTTTTCAGTGACCATGATGCACTCACAATCACCGTCTGTCAGTCCCACCCAGCGCAGCTCATCTCCCTCTGCCAGATTGATAGCGATCAAACCCGAGGGACGTACTGCCGCGAATGCAGAAAGCGTTAATCGCTTCACCCGGCCGCGTCTGGTTGCCATCAAACAGTATGCGGCAGATTCAAATTTGGGTACTGCGACCGCGGCCGTGACAGTCTCACCGGGGTTGAGTGCCAGCACGTTAACAATAGGGATTCCGCGTGTTGTGCGCAGCGTATCAGGAATTTGATACGCCTTCTCTGAATATACCTTGCCTTTGTCGGAGAAGAAGAGGATTGTGTCCAGCGTCCTGGCCGGGAGAATAATCAGCATCTCATCTTCATCTTTCATGGCATGACCGGTAACACCCCGACCACCTCGGATCTGGGTGCGGAAAGATTTGGCGGATACACGCTTGATATAACCTTTTTCAGTTATGCTGATTAAGACTGCCTCATCAGAAACCAAATCCTCTTCATTGAGCTCCTCGCTGGCGCCAGCAGCAATCCTCGTCCGGCGTTCATCCCCATAAATCTCGTCGATCTCTGCCAGGTCAGTTTTGATCACATCCAGGATTTTTACCGGATTGGCAAGCAGGTCTTCCAGGCTGGAAATCCGCTCAAGGACCTTTTGCTGCTCATCTTCGATCTTCTGCTGTTCCAGGGCAGACAGGCGGCGCAGCTGCATATCCAAGATGGCTACGGCTTGTAATTCTGATAGTGAGAAGCGGGACATCAAATTCTCTTTAGCAGTCTCGGCATCCGCTGATTCGCGAATGGTTTGGATGACGTCATCCAGATGTGCCAGAGCGATCAATAAACCTTCTAAGATGTGTGCCCGGGCGCGAGCTTTATCCAGCTGGTATTGGGAACGACGTGTGATCACGTTTTGGCGGTGCTCTATGAAGTGATGCAGGGCACGTTTTAGGGATAGTAAACGCGGTTCTCCTTCCACCAGGGCGAGCATCTGAGCGCCGTAGGTGGATTGTAAGGGGGTGTATTTATAAAGCTGGTTGAGTACTTTTCGGGGTTGGGCGTTGCGTTTAAGCTCCACGATAATACTCATACCCGTGCGGTCGGATTCGTCACGCAAATCAGAGATATCATCCAGGCGGCCTGAACGAGCCAATTCAGCGATGCGCTCAATTAAAGTGGTCTTATTGAGCTGGTATGGAATCTCAGTTATCACGATCCGGAATCGGTCTCCCTTCATCTCCTCGATCATTGCCATACCACGCAAGACAATGCGACCGCGACCTGTGCTGTAAGCCTGGCGGATACCCTCATCACCGACAATCACACCGCCAGTAGGGAAATCCGGACC
Source organism: Anaerolineales bacterium (assembly GCA_035529195.1). Taxonomy (GTDB): domain Bacteria; phylum Chloroflexota; class Anaerolineae; order Anaerolineales; family UBA4823; genus PFL25. The sequence continues at coordinate 15,893 of DATKXE010000297.1, read as the reverse complement.
TGGCAGATATTTAATCAGGTCCTCGACAGAAACATCGTCGATCCGGTCGAAATTATCGATCATGTAGGTTAATGCGGCTACGAGTTCACCCAGGTTATGGGGTGGGATGTTGGTTGCCATACCAACGGCGATCCCGGCTGATCCATTGAGCAGTAAATTTGGGATCTTGGCGGGGAGCACAACGGGTTCTTCCAGAGAACCATCGAAGTTTTCGATGAAGTCAACTGTGTCCTGATCGATGTCCAGAATCAAATCCTCAGCCAGGTGAGTTGTGCGTGCTTCGGTGTAGCGCATAGCTGCAGGTGCATCACCATCAATCGAACCGAAATTGCCCTGTCCGTCGACCAATAAGTAGCGCAACGAGAAAGTTTGAGCCATGCGTGCCATGGCATCGTAAACCGCAGAATCACCGTGCGGATGGTATTTACCTAATACTTCCCCGACAATACGAGCTGATTTACGGTAGGGAGTATTGGCGCGAATTCCCATATCGTGCATCGCATAGAGAATACGGCGGTGAACTGGTTTGAGGCCATCGCGAGCGTCAGGTAAGGCCCGGGCCACGATTACGCTCATGGCATAATCGAGGTAGGCGGAACGCATTTGATCGTCTATGTCAACTTGCTGGACAGTACCGAAATCCATAAAATCCTTCCGAATATTCGAAAATCATCTTACAGGATTTGACCATTAAAATGAGCAGGTATAATGGCTCAGCCCAATTACGGAACGTGCAAAAAAGATGTGCACGCCACCGGCGTACACATCATAATTATACCTCAGCAGGGCGGAATTGCCCGGTATTAATTATTTTGAGGCTGGTTTTTAGCCAAATGATTGATTCAATTTAACCCAGCAAGGTACTCATCGATGGCCATGGCTGCTTTGCGTCCTGAGACCATAGCGGTAACAACCAGGTCGGGTCCAGTCACACCATCGCCGCCTGCGAAAACACCCGGACGAGTGGTGGCACCGCTCTCCGAATCAGCGACGATCAACCCCCACTTGTGGGTTTCAAGTTCTGGAGTGGTCTCGCCGAGGATCGGATCTGGCCAATATCCCAAGGCTAATACAGCAGTGTCTGCTTCGACAATGAAGTTTGATCCTTCGATGGGAACAGGTCGACGGCGTCCAGATTTGTCTGGCTCGCCCAACTCCATCTTCAGGCATTCGACCTTGGCCAGATGTCCATCTTCACCGGCGATAAACTGGATTGGCTGGGTGAGGAATTCGTATTCGGCTCCTTCTTCGCGAGCCATCTCACGGTCGTGAAGCCCACCAGGCATTTCATTTTCTGTCCTGCGGTAGAGGCAGGTGATTTCCTGTGCACCTAAGCGCAGGGCTGATCGCAGACAATCGGAAGCTGTATCGCCACCACCAATTACCACGACTTTTTCACCTACAGATGGGCGTCCCCGCATTTCATGGGGGAGCAGCTCTTCGTTATCAAGGCTGCAGCGGATCAAGAATTCTGTGGCCTGCATGACCCCTGGTAGATCCTCACCAGGGACTTCCATGGGTGCATCGACACCGACACCAACCCCAATAAAGGCTGCCTGGTAGCCATCAGACAAGAGATCATCAAGTGATTTATCTTTGCCAATATAAGTTTCTGGTACGAATTCGACTCCCGCGTGTTCAAGGTCATTCCAGCGGCAGAATACGAGCTCTTTCGGCAGCTTGAAGTTCGGAATACCATAAGTTAACAAACCCCCGGGAGCAGGTTTAGAATCGAAAATGGTTACCGCATGACCATTTTTAATGAGCTGTTCGGCACAAGATAATCCAGCGGGTCCAGCACCAACGATGGCCACTTTTTTTCCGCTCGGTTCACCAACCGTGACTTCAACTCCGGTGGTTTGTCGTTCGTAATCGCAGACAAAGGCTTCTAAGGGACCGGTCATTACGGGCTCGAATGATTTGAGGTGGGTGCAAGATCCCTGGCAAAGCTGCTCCTGTGGGCAAACCCGTCCGCATACCTCTGGCATTGAGCTGGTCTGGCGGTACAATTTGGCGGCTTCCAGGAATTCGCCTTGTTCGATCAACCACATCGCTGAGGGGATGTCGTTGTGAGCCGGGCAAGCTTCCACACATGGGGCTGGATCGGGGCAATGAATGCAGCGGGCAGCTTCCATCTGGGCTTGCTCTGGGGTCATAGGGATGACGACGTCTTCAAAATCACAAACTCGATCTGCTACTGGGCGGGTTTCAACCTCCAGTGAAGGAGTGCGGGCACGCTGCTTGCGATCGATGGCGAGAAATTCACTGGCTATGGCTGGCATCCTTACCTCCAATAAAAAAATCCCCTTCAAATACTAATACAGATAATATCGACAATACTGGTTAAGTTTCAGTCGCGGATGTCATGGTTTTCCGTGACGATTGTCACAAACAGAGTGGGTCGGTCCCAATTTTTGAGCCATGTTTGATGGGATCTGATGAGAAAATGGTGAAGATTCCTTTCATCTTAATCCGGGTCTCAAAGATCAGATAAAATAAGATGTCCTGGTGTGCTTTTCATGGATGAAGTACGCCAACTGGCAAAGGAATTTGCCACAGTTCTAGACCTATCTCAAGGCGATCACAGGAGGCAATAATGAGTGATTTGGTCATTGAAGCGGTAGACCTGACGAAGATCTACCAAATGGGTGAGGTGGAAGTGCATGCCTTGCGTGGTCTCTCTGTGCAAATCGAACGCGGTGAAATCGTTGCTGTTATGGGACCATCTGGTTCAGGGAAGTCGACCTTGATGAATATCATTGGTTGTCTGGATCGACCCACTTCTGGAGAATATATCCTTGATGGTGAGCAAGTATCGGATCTAGATGATGACCAGCTGGCCTCGATTCGCAACCGGAAGGTTGGTTTTGTCTTCCAAACCTTCAACCTGCTCCCCCGGGCATCAGCCCTGGCAAATGTTGAATTGCCAATGCGCTATTCGCGAACGGCGAGCCGACGCCGCGATCGAGCCAGGGAAGCACTCGAAGCAGTTGGCTTAGGGGACCGCATTCGCCACCGACCGAACGAACTTTCGGGAGGGCAGCAGCAGCGGGTGGCGATCGCCAGGGCTTTAGTAAACGATCCGGCGATCATCCTGGCAGACGAGCCGACTGGTAATTTGGATACCAAATCTGGGGAAGAGATCATGCAGATCTTAATCAACCTCAACGAGGAAAATGATACTACTTTAGTGATTGTCACCCACGATCCAGAAATCGCTGAGAAAACCCAGCGAGTGATCATGATCAGGGATGGTGTTGTTGTGGAGGAAGGTAAATGAATTTTTTGCAATCTTTTTGGGAAGCATTGGAGAGCTTATCGGCCAACAAGATGCGTTCTGGCTTAACGGTATTGGGGATCGTTATCGGCGTGGCAGCCGTGATTGCCATGATCTCGATTGGACGGGGCGCCGAGAACACGATCACAGGCTCGATTTCGGGAATTGGTACGAACCTGGTATTTGTTTTTAGCGGTGGTTCAGAAGAAGTCCGCAACCCAAAACCAATTACATTTGGGGATGCGGAAGCGATTGGTGACCCCTTTCAAGCACCTTCAGTGGCTGCTGTAGCACCTGTCCTGCAGGGACAGGTGGCGGTATCCTTTGCCGGGGAAACCGCGAATACAGTTATTCAAGGGATAACCCCAGATTTCAAGGAAGTTCGAAATCGAACGGTGACCGAAGGGGAGTATATCAACCAAGGCCATATTTTGGGCAGAGCCTCGGTTGCTCTGTTGGGTATTGATACCGCTGATAAGCTCTTCGGGCGCAGCTCTGGGCTGGTGGGCGAAACCGTGCGTATTGAAGGACAGCCTTTCCGGGTGATCGGTATTCTCGAGGAGCGAGGCGGGTCTACTTTTAATAATGAGGACGACCTTGTCTTGGTGCCGATAACCACAGCTCAAACGCGCTTGCTGCGCCGTTCGAAATCAGATCGGGTGGATATGTTGATGGTGCAGGCAGCCAGTTCAGACGCGGTACCTGGTGCCAGTCAAGAAATCGCTCAAATCCTGCGCAGCCGCCATCGGACAGATATCGGGGCGGATGATTTCACCATCCTTACCCAACAGGATTTCTTGGCCACGGCTGAAACCATCACCGGGGTCTTGACGATCTTTCTCGGCGGAATCGCAGCCATCTCGCTGCTGGTGGGCGGCATCGGGATCATGAACATCATGCTGGTGTCTGTCACCGAACGCACCAAAGAGATCGGCCTGCGTAAAGCGCTGGGAGCACGGAAAACGGATATATTGGTCCAATTTTTGACCGAGTCTTCTGTATTAAGTTTAATTGGGGGCTTGATCGGCATAGCCCTGGGGTGGGCAATTTCTCTAGTTGTTGGTCGGATTGCCGCGGCCAGTGATACACCGATCGTGCCGGCGATCGGGATCGATACCATTTTGCTGGCAACGCTGTTCTCAACCGCTGTGGGATTGTTTTTCGGAATCTATCCTGCCAACCGGGCTGCCAGCCTGGAGCCTGTAGAAGCTTTACGCTACGAATAATGTTGGAGCTGGTGTGGGCGTGCAGTTTGGGCAGATTACTACCTGATCACCCTTAAGTTCATGTTCACTCAAATCCCTGGGTTATTTCTGCAGGGTGATCCAGTTCAAATATTTAGCAGAACCCATCATAATCGGTTGGGCGATGATCTCGGGCACATCATAAGGGTGTACAGCCTCTACTGCGGGGATCAAATCGCTCTCGAATAAATCCGCGCGGCTCTTGATGATCAATAGAACTTCTTCATCCCGATCGATTTCACCTTGCTAGGAAAAAAGTGACATCACTGGGGTCACAAGATTCACACAGGCAACCAGTTTTTTCTCCAGGAGAGTTTTTGCGATCATGTCTCCAGATTCCATGCTGGGTGCGGTGATTAATGCGAGGATATATTCTTTTTCCATGGATAGCGCTCCTGTGATTTGGTGATCGTCGCTCGACCAAATTGTTATGCAAGCATAAGGGGTAAATGATTAGGACCATCAGCGGGTTGGTTTTCTCAGCACCAAATTGGGTAGGGCATTGATATAATCTTTCTCAGTGGATACTTCGCAAGGAACTGCTAATCGCCAGATCGCGCGGGCAGCCGGGCTGGTGATGGCTGCATTTGCCTTAAATAACATCGTCGGACTCGCCCGTCAAGTGATAGTGCTGAATGCCTTTGGCACCAGTGGGGAAATGGATGCGTTTATCGCGGCCAACCGGGTTTCCGAAACACTGTTCACCCTGGTAGCTGGCGGCGCGCTGGCATCGGCATTTATTCCCACATTCACCAGTTTGTTGGTAAAGGATGATGACCGGGGAGCCTGGAAGTTAGCCTCAGCGATTGCCAATCTGATCCTGCTGATATTAACTCTAACGGCGTTGCTGGCTGCCATCCTGGCACCATTAATCGTGCGGTACATTCTGGCACCCGGGTTTGCTGCCAATCCTGCGCAAGAGCAGCTGGCGGTTGATTTGATGCGCCTGATGCTGCCGTCGGCGGTGCTTTTTGGTTTGAGCGGGTTGGCGATCGGTATTCTTAATTCAAAACAAATTTTCTTCCTGCCTGCGCTGGCCCCAATGATGTATCAATTGGGGATGATATTTGGGGTCCTTGTGCTGTCCCCCAGCCTGGGTATTTTCGGATTGGCGTGGGGGGTGCTGCTGGGATCAGCTTTGTACCTGTTGATCCAGCTGCCAGCCCTGCTGCGTCTTGGAGGTCAGTATTTTCCAATCCTGGGTCTGAAACTGCCAGCGGTGCGGGAGGTCGGACGGCTGATGGTTCCCCGCCTGCTGGGGCTGGCATTCGTGCAGCTGAATTTCTGGATCACGATCAGGCTGGCGACAGGTATATCCCAGGGCAGCGTTACTGGCGTATATTTTGCCTTTACATTGATGCTGATGCCGCAGGCCCTCATCGCCCAGTCGATCGCCATTGCGGCCCTGCCGACCTTCTCGGCTCAATTTGCGCAAAATAAACTCAACGAAATGCGCTCTTCCCTGGCATCCAGCCTGCGCAGCGTGCTGCTGCTTTCCTTACCAGCTGCAGTGGGGCTGATTATCCTGCGCCAACCACTGGTTGAATTGATCTACCAACGAGGAGAATTTACTGCCAGGTCAACCGAGCTGGTTGCCTGGGCGCTGCTCTGGTTCGCGGTTGGGTTGGTAGGACATTCGCTAGTTGAGATCATGGTGCGCGCATTTTACGCCATGCATGATACCAAGACGCCGGTCCTGATCGGTATCGCAGCGATGAGTTTGAATATCATCTTTTCCTTACTGTTCGTGGATCTGTTTACCAGCCTGGATTGGATGCCGCACGGAGGCCTGGCACTGGCAAATTCGCTGGCGACAACGCTGGAGATGATCGTACTGCTTTACATCATGAGCAGGCGTCTGCACGGCCTCGAAGGACGCAGAATCCTGATCGTATTTGGAAAGGCTGCCTTGGCGGTGTTTATCATGGCGATAGTGCTGGTGGCATGGATCAACCAGGCACTCCACCAACCCCTCTGGCTGCTGGTTGTGGTTGGGGTGGCATTGGGTGCCGGTGTTTATGGAATTATGGTCCTGATTCTGGGGGTCAAAGAAGCACGCAACTTGCTGAGTTCAGCGAGAGACCTGGTGCGGCAAAAAATCTCTGCTTAAGAAATAATTTTAACTACCACAGAAACCAAATCACCTGGGCAACAGCGATACCGAGCAGTGTTCCTGCCAGGGCTTCGAGCGGCGTATGCCCCAGCACCTCTCGCAGCTGGTGTTCCTTGGTGGCCTTACCTTTGAACCTATCTCTGATGATGCGGTTGATGAATTCCGCGTGCTTACCAGCCTGGCGGCGAATCCCCGTTGCATCGTAAATGACGATCACTGCCAATGTGAGCGCAAGGGCAAAGATGGGGGATGCGAATCCGGCGAATAAACCGCTAGCATGGGCTACGCTGGCAACCAGTGCGGAATGTGAGCTGGGCATGCCTCCAGCTCGCAGGAGCAAAACCCAATCCCACCTTCCTGAAGAAAAATAATTCCAGGGGACTTTGATCAGCTGTGCCAATCCCCAGGAAGCGAAACCAGCGATCAAGATTGGATTCGAAAATATCCCGATCAGATTCACTTGTGGTTGAGTATTCAAGATGGATCGAAATCCAATAACTCTTCGCCGGATAGTTCTTGTATTTTGAGCTCGGCTTGTTCAAGCAGCTGCGAGCAGTGCTGGGCGAGAGCCTGCCCGCGTTCGAATATCGCCAGCGCTTCTTCTAATGCATGCTGGTCCGATTCGAGATCAAGGACGATGGCCTCTAATTCGCTGAGGGCCTGCTCGTAAGAAAGCTGCTCGACGGGCACCAATTCTTCTGGTGATGGTTTGGGTGGGTTCATGCTCAACTCCGTGATTTATCAATCTGTGTGGCCCTGGCTTGCGGAAAGTGTGAGTATTGGTGAACTGGCTGGCAAGATTACAGCCGCCTGGTCGATGAACTCATCGTAACTGATACCTTGTCTGGAGGCATAATCATCGATTTCTGGTTTTATCTCCCGCTCATAAGTTTTTCGAGTGGTGGCTTCCCTGGCGCGGGTGGCGAGAAAGGATGACACCAGAAAAGATATTAATGTCAAGATGAAGAGGATTATGAATAAGATGGTCCAGGTTTTCGTGAAGGCAAGGAAGATGAGCACCATCAGCATTCCAGCGACTATTACTCCCAACGTGCAGCCGACTCCAAAAGCCAGTTCGGCTGCTGAAGTGCCAGTAGCGACCAGCTTTTGGTGGGTTTCCAGGACAAACTCATCGAGGGTCATTTCCTGTGAAGCGTGTTCTGTAATGCCAGCATCCAGAGGCGCTCCGCAGCGAAGACATTCAACTTCTCCTGCAGGCAGTATGCCCAGGCAATAATCACAGCGGATAAATGAATTGATCGATTGAGTCATAACGGATTTTATTCTTTCTTTTGCGTATCCTGCACCCGAACTGGGAAAGCACCATCGCTGACCTGAACCTGCAGATCGTCGTTGGTTTGAACTTGCCTGGTGGAGCTTACCAGAGTTCCATCCGGATGAGTCACAATCGAATAACCACGCTTAAGTATGGCGCGCGGATTGAGGGAATGAATACGCAGTTCTAAACCTGCCAGACGGGTACGGTGAATTTCAACAGTATAAAACAAGGCCTGGCCTGCCCGATGATTGAGTTCGTCCAGGCGCTGTTGGTCCCGGCGAACCTGTGTTAAGGGGGTGCGGAAATGCAAACGGGTATGCTGTCTCTCAAGACCCACACGTTTTTCCAGCAAGTAGCTTTTTGTCGAGCTGGTTAGCTCTCTGCTGAGCTCGCGCAGGGATGCTTGCAAGTCAGCTTGGTTGGGCGTGGCGAGTTCGGCTGCGGCAGTTGGAGTCGGAGCACGCAGGTCAGCAGCAAAATCAGCAATCGTAAAATCCGTTTCGTGACCGATGCCGGTAATGACTGGTGCTGTTGAGTCTGCGATGGCGCGAGCAACCTGCTCATCGTTAAAGGCCATCAAATCCTCGATCGAACCACCTCCGCGAGCCACCAGAATCAGATCTGGCTTAATCAAATGGTTGAGAGCTTCCAGAGCAGAAAGAATCCCCTTTGTGGCCTGGTCTCCTTGCACCTGGGTCGGGGCGAGAACCAGCTTAACCAGTGGGTAACGGCGTTGGATGGTATCGTGCATATCCCGTAAGGCTGCCCCGGTCGGTGAAGTGATGATCCCGATCGTTTGCGGCCATGGCGGGATAGCTCTTTTTCGCTGCGGGTCAAACAATCCTTCTGCCTCGAGCTTGGCTTTCAGAAGTAGAAATTCCTGGTAGAGCGCGCCTTCCCCGGCAGGACGGATCAAATCACCGTAGAGCTGGTAATTACCTGAGGCTTCATAGATGCTTATGCTGCCATGTATCTCGATCGCGTCTCCATCTTGAGGCAAGAAGGCAAGCTTTTCGACCTGGTTGCGCCACATGACACAGCGCAGGGCAGCATTGCGGTCCTTCAGGGTAAAGTACAGGTGCCCTGAAGCGGGTCGCGAAAGATTGGAAACTTCGCCTTCTACCCACAAATCTTGCAGGTACTCTTCGCTTTCGAGCAGGTCACGCAAGTATCGAGTTATGTCTGTGACCGACCAGGTTGAAGGTTGGAACAGCGCCATTTGCATCATCAGTGAGCTCTTTTCAATTGGAATATTAATACGAGGATACCTGCTGTCAGGAGGCTTGTCAACTATTCCTTGGGGTCCTGTTTTCTGCTACAATATTGTGACTGCTCAGTGAGTACAAATCCCAGTTTGGGATAGCGAAATTCCAGCTGCTGCTCAAAAAATGAAATATATTTGGTCTCCGTGGCGCATGTCATACATTCAAAAAAACAAAGATGAAAGCGGATGCGTGTTCTGTGTGGCTCAGGATTTACCTGATGGTACCGAAAATCTGATCCTTTTTCGAGGGCAGCGGGCATTTGTGATATTAAACCGCTACCCATATACCAGCGGGCACCTGATGGTGGTGCCATACCAACATGAAGCCTCCCTGGAAGGCCTGGATTCCGAGACGCGCGCGGAGCTGCTGGAACTGGCAAACCAGATCATGAAACTGCTGGGCAAGGAATATCACCCGCAGGGATTCAATGTGGGTATCAACATCGGGGAGGCTGCCGGTGCCGGAATCACCGAGCACGTTCATCTGCACGTGGTCCCACGCTGGTCGGGAGATACCAATTTCATGTCCTCGTTGGGGGAAACCAGAGTGCTCCCTGAAACACTGGCGGATACTTATCAGCGCTTGAAAAAAGCCTGGCAGCAAATGCAATCCTGATAATCAACGAAGATGAATAGCTTCGAAGAATCACAGAACCACAAGGAGAAGTGAGTATGCCAGAACATGACCAGGAACCTGTAATTCTCGGTGCAGCCCGAACACCCAGCGGGCGCTTTCTTGGGTCTTTGAGCGGCATCCCGGCCCCCCGTCTGGGTGCGATAGTTGTGCAGGCAGCAGTAGACCGAGCCGGGATCAATGAGCCATCCTCAATCGATGAAGTGCTGATGGGCAACGTTGTCTCCGCTGGTTTGGGTCAAAATCCTGCCCGGCAATCAGCCATTTTCGCTGGTTTGCCATTCAGCGTGGGGGCAACAACCATTAACAAGGTGTGCGGGTCGGGGCTAAAGACAGTCATGCTGGCATCCCAGGCAGTACGAGCTGGTGATGGTGATCTGTATGTGGCCGGGGGAATGGAGAATATGAGCCGGGTGCCATACCTGGTTCCGGGACGGACAGGGGAGCTGCGCTACGGGCATGCACAGCTGACTGATGCACTTCTTCTGGATGGCCTTTGGGACCCGTTCGAGGATTGGGGGATGGGTGATGCCGCCGAGTTTATTGCCCAGGAATACCAGGTTTCACGCCTGGCGATGGATGAATTAGCTTTATCCAGCCACCAGAAAGCAGCGGCAGCAAACGATAATGGCAAGTTCGAGGCAGAGATCGTGCCGGTTGAAATCCGCGGGCGAAAGGGCAAAGTAATGGTTTTCGATGCCGATGAGACCTTCCGCCGGGACACATCACTGGAGGCGCTCAGCAATCTCAAACCGGTTTTTCAAAAAGATGGAAAAGTGACCGCCGGTAATGCACCAGGATTAAACGACGGGGCGGCGGCGGTCGTGGTTGCCAGCCGGGCGAAAGCCAATGCGCTGGGATTAAAACCCCTGGCGCGAGTGGTTGGCTACCACCAGGCTGCAGTTGAACCCAAGTACCTTTTTGATGCCCCAGCGCATGCCATCCCACAACTCCTGGAAAAAATCGGTTGGCAGTTATCTGAGATCGACCTGATCGAACTTAATGAGGCTTTTGCGGCCCAAGTTTTGGCAAATGGTAGTGCCCTAGCTGACCGGGGTTGGGATTGGGGGAAAGTAAACGTCAACGGTGGCGGCATTGCCCTGGGTCACCCAATTGGCGCCAGCGGTGCGCGCATCCTGGTCACTTTGCTCTATGCCCTGCAGGACCGGGGCTTGAAGCGCGGCATTGCAACCCTATGTTTGGGAGGGGCTGAGGCCGTGGCGCTGGCAATCGAATTGGAGGCGGAATGATCGCGCGGAGGTTTCTTTTTGCTCTCCCCGTCACAGATTTCCAGCTCACCAGAGTGGATATAGAGTGATTTGCAGATGGATACCTGGGCAGGAAATGCGAAAAAAGATTCTATGATTATTAAACCACACAGGAAGCCATCAAATATTGATGGCTTCCTGGCGCGCTGCGGATCCCTTATCCACGAAGGAGGAGGGATGCCGCAGCGCTAAGTTTGGTACTATCATACATCGGCATCACCTCCTTGTTAGTGGGATAGCAAGGAGAAGGTGGTTTGTCCACCTTTGTTGATTAAAGTATTACATAGAACGAATTGAATGTCAATGGGATATTACTGGTCTGATTTAGATATGGTCCTTTTCACACGGGAATCTTTAGATGTCATTTAACAAAACGAGTAATAAAAAATGGGGACGGCAGTGGGTAGGTATTTTCGGGGGTGCCGCAATCGGATGGGCGCTGACCATCGTTTTTCCAGGTCTAGAAGCACACTTCAGCCTGCTGACAGTATTATTGTGGAGTGCAGCAATTGGTGGGGTTTTGACCAGTTTGGCTGGCTTTGAGCGGGCTGGCGCTGCCCTGACCCGCAGGGATAACAGGGCGTTGAATATATTGGTTGGGTTGGGTATTCCTGCCCTGCTGCTGCTGATCTTGTTTTTGGTTTCACGTTAGAAATTAAAGTGTCAAATCAAAAGATAATGTTACTGAACGCGAATTAATTGATTTTTTGCATCTTTCGAGATATAATTTCATTGAAAATTTCATACAACCTTCGGGGCAGGGTGAACATTGCAATCGCATTGGCTGTAGATTGTGACGTAACTCCCGACCGGTGGTAAAGCCCACGAGCAGGGTGCAGTTCCTCTGGCCAATCAGGGTGACCTGCACAGAGCATGATCCGGTGAAACTCCGGAGCCGACGGTACAGTCCGGATGAAAGAAGGTTAAGCATAGCTCGCCTTTCAGGCGAGGTTGCCGTGTTGCATGCCCCGAAAACTAATTAGTTTTCGGTTTTTTTTCTACCTGGCTTGCAGACCTGGTTTCATTTCCCCTGCCCCGTATACCCGCGGGGCTTTTCTCATGCCCAGGTTAAAAAAATGGATCTAACAGCAACGCGCAAATTTGCGAACACATCTCGGCAACAGCTGCGCAGGCATGGAGCCTACCTGGTGCCAATCTCAGCGGCATTAGCGATTCTCATCTGGCATTTGGTCGCTCGCTATGGAGGATTCCCGGCATTTATTCTGCCCTCACCAGTGCTGGTCTGGAATCGGTTTTTAAGCGCCTTGCTGGATGGTCGCCTGGCATACCATATCGCTGTGACCTTAGGTGAAGTGCTGGCTGGATTAACCCTGGGAGTCTTCACCGCCACAACATTGGGTTATTTGCTGGCTAAATCAGAGACTTTCGAACGCTTATTAGCACCGTATATAGTCGCCAGCCAATCCATTCCGATCGTGGCCATAGCACCTCTGCTGGTGTTATGGTTTGGTCCGGGCCTGTTTTCCAAAGTGCTGATCTGCGCATTAATCGTCTTTTTCCCGGTACTGATCAATACGATTGTTGGATTGAGATCGGTGCCGGAGGAGCTGAACGATCTGATGCGCTCGCTGCAAGCCAGCAGCTGGCAGACATTTCAATACCTGGAGGTGCCCTCAGCGCTGCCGGTCTTCCTGGGGGGGCTGCGGATTGGGGCGACATTGGCTGTGATCGGCGCGGTGGTGGGTGAATTCGTTGGCGCGGACCGGGGGCTCGGATTCCTGATCAATATTGGCCGCGGCCAGTACGATACAGCTTTGGTTTTTGTAGCCATTTTTACCCTGGTCGGTATGGCGTTGGCATTGTATGGGCTGGTGGTGCTGATCGAAGCGCGCCTGCTTTCCTGGCAGCAGCGGCCGAGCGATTCAAAGTGAGTCCGGGCTGGAATCCTGTTGGGCAAGGTTCGAAAACAGGTCTTTACGTAAGGAGTTAAAAAGAATGAATCTCAGGCGAATATTGTTGTGCCTAATGCTGATCTTTTTTGCAGCCTGCAGCGCCTCACCGGGTGCCACAGACGCGACCCCACCAGAGCTGGATCAGGTTCGATTACCCATGGGTTATATCCCCAATGTCCAGTTTGCGCCCTTCTATATGGCGGTTGAGCAGGGGTACTTCCAGGACAACGGGATCGAAATCGAGTTTGATTACAGCTTCGAAACGGATGGGGTAACCCTGGTGGGTGCAGAGGATCTGCAGTTCGCACTGGTTTCCGGCGAGCAAGTACTGTTAGCGCGCGCCCAGGAACTCCCAGTGGTCTATGTATTTGGCTGGTGGCAGGATTATCCGGTTGCTGTGGCTGCCAAAGTGGAAGAGGGCATTCGTTCACCGGCTGACCTGGCTGGAAAGCGGATCGGTTTACCGGGTTTATTTGGCGCAAACTATATTGGTCTGCGGGCTTTACTCAACGAAGCCGGGCTGGAAGAGGATGATGTATTCCTGGATTCAATCGGCTTCAACCAGGTGGAAGCCCTGGCAGCCGATCAAGAACAGGCGGTAGTGATCTATGCCAACAATGAGCCGATCCAATTAACTGCATTGGGATATGATATCGATCTGGTACCGGTGGCTGATTACCTGCTGCTGGCCTCCAATGGGTTGATCACCAATGAAGCAACGATAGCAAATAATCCAGACCTGGTAAGAAGAATGATCCAGTCCATACTGCGCGGCCTGGATGACGTGCTCGCCGATCCGGATCGAGCTTTTGAGGTCAGCAAAAAGTATGTTGAAAACCTCGATCAAGCCGATCAGGTCATCCAGAGAGAGGTGCTGGAAGCATCCATAGCTTTCTGGAAAGCTGAGCAGCTGGGATACACAGCTCCTCAGGCCTGGGAGAACATGCAGGCGATTCTGCTCGATATGGGTTTGCTTACCCAGCCGCTGGATTTGAAACAGGCTTACACAAATGAATTTATCAAATAGCGATCTAGAGACACCCAGCGCTCCTGGCGGGAATGGCCCGGCCCTGGTGGTGCAGGATGTAAACCTGACATTCCCAGATGGTGAACAGGGTTTGCTTGTCTTGAGCGATATCTCGTTTTCGGTGGAGACCGAAGAATTTGTCTGCATCCTGGGTCCCTCGGGCAGCGGCAAAAGCACGCTGCTGCGCATTTTGGCAGGATTATTATCCCCAACCCGGGGAGAGGTTTCCTACCCAGGTTTGGGGTCCCAGGAATCCCGCCAGGCGATCGGCTTTGTATTTCAAAAAGCGAACCTGATGCCATGGCGAACGGTTATGGAGAACATCACCTTACCATTGGAACTGCAGCATACCTCTAAAGCCAGTGCCGATCAGCAGGCACAGAACCTGATCGACCTGGTTGGATTAGAAGGGTTTGAGGACTCGCTGCCCAGAGACCTATCGGGAGGCATGGAGCAAAGGGTGGCGATCGCCCGGGCCCTGATTTATGATCCGCACATCTTGCTACTGGACGAACCTTTTGGAGCCCTGGATGCGCTTACCCGGGAACGAATGGGCAGTGAACTGCTGCGCATCTGGCAAGCTCGTCGTAAAACCGTGCTCATGGTGACCCACGCGATACCAGAAGCGGTGTTCCTGGCGGACCGGGTGCTGGTGCTGAGCCCGCGCCCCGGGGAGATCCGCCTGGATATAGAGGTCGATCTGCCGCGCCCGAGAGAAGAAGAGATGAAATACACGCCAGAATTTGGGGAGATCGCCAAGCAATTAAGATCCGCTATCGGTTAACCACCTCAGAGAACAGGATCCAATTCTTAACCATTGATGAGTACCCAGGGGGAAATCTCCGCGCGCTGATTTTGACGTGGTAAGATTCGAATTCACTGAATTATTATAGGTAGGAGAACGCAGCTTGGGAAAGAAAATAACCCTTATCATCCTGTTTGCACTATCCATTTTTGTGCTTTCAGCACAAGCTCAGGAGACAACCCGTTTCGAAACGCTGAACATCGACCTGTGGCCGGAGTACGATAGACCCAGCGTGCTGGTGATTTACAAAGCCGAGCTGTCCCCAGAGGTATCTCTTCCGGCTGAAGTCACCCTGCGCATACCGGTAGAAGCGGGTGCACCAGCGGTTGTCGCAGTTGGCCCGGATGCCAACTCAGTGGCAGATGCGGTGTTCGAAACCCAGGTCATGGGTGAATGGCTGGAAGTATCCTTTATCGCGACCACACCGGCCATCCAGTTTGAATATTACGATCCCGGATTGGTCAAGGATGGTGTGCAGCGCAGTTTTGATTACACCTGGCCTGGAGATTATGGGGTTGATGCGCTGGTACTGCAGGCACAACAACCACTGGGTGCGGCGAATATGACCGTGTCACCTTCAATGGGCAGGACGGTTCAAGACCAGGTCGGATTTAGCTATAATATTATTGAGGTTGGTGAATTAGACCAGGGTTCAACTTTTGATATCGGCTTGAGTTATGAGAAGGAGACAGATGCGCTGAGCGTAGAATCGCTCCAAATCCAGCCCAGCGCGACGATCACGCCCGGGAGCAGCAATCTCTTTAACCTGGATCAACCATGGGTCTGGTTATTGATCGCACTGGGTCTGATCCTGATAGGCGGGGGTACTTATTGGTATTGGCGTTCAGGGCGGCAGGAAGCCCAACCGCAGAAGCGCCACCGCCGACGCTCAGCTGAGGATGATCAGGCCGGGGTGCGGACAGGAAAAGTGGTTTACTGCCACCAATGCGGAAAACGGGCGGCGCCGGGTGACCAATTCTGCCGCACTTGCGGTACACGTTTGAGAAATTAGTGAGCATTGCAGGTTCCAGATTTCCAATCTGGTTTCATGCTTTTAATCAATCCAAGT
>DATKXE010000296.1:0-2547 GCA_035529195.1 Anaerolineales bacterium | reverse complement strand
TGGTAATTATTTGCTGTGTCAAATTTACTGCGGACTTCTCAAAGTGGTTCGATCATCATTTTGAAGTTAAATTGCTCTCCGAAAGCATAAATTAACCTCTCAATCACGGTTTTCATGTCCGGTGTTGGGGAAAGCAATTCTGCAAGGCTGGTCTCACCATATCCATCCAAACCACAAGCAATGATGCCTTCCCAATAGGACATGTCCGGATTGACGTTCAGGGCGAATCCATGCCTTGATACCCCACGTGCGTCTACCTTAACGCCAATAGAAGCGATCTTTATCGGAGCTTGATCGGCAGGATTATTATATTCTGAGAGGATTGATTTTGAGGCAGTACTGATCCACACACCGGTCATACCTGGGTGCTGCTCTCCCTTCAGTCCAAAATCTCTCAAGGTTGATATTATTGTTGCCTCTAGATTGCGCAGATAACCGATATAGTCTGCCTGCGGAAGGTGTTTTGGTTCCTGGTGAGCACCCGGGGTTCCTAAAGACAATATGGGGTAACCCACAAGTTGTCCAGGTCCATGGTATGTGACATCTCCCCCTCGGTCCACCCAGTGCACCCCAATCCCTTTATCAGCGAGCTTAGCCTCATCCCATAATAAGTTTTCGACTTTCCCGCTACGACCGAAGGTGTAAGTGTGTGGGTGTTCCAGCAGCAGTATTGTAGGAGGACGTATTCCAGTGTGCACCTCGCCTGCGAGCTGGTTTTGAAGATCCCATGCTTCTTGATAGGGCACCACACCAGGCATATGTACTTGACAGACTATTGGCATGCGACATAGTATAACGGAGTTTCTCGTAGCAAGTATTATTTTGTCTTTAAGGCTGAATCATATATCCGTTTAACAATCCATTAACTAATTTCAAACGTGAGTGGTATATACTGAAATCTAGACATCAGGGAGTAGGTTTTATATTGGAGAATGAGGTAAATAAATGAAACTAGATCGCTATACACAGAAATCGCAAGAAGCTGTCTTGAATGCACAGCGTTTCGCACAAGAGTTCAATCACCAGTCTATCGAGGCAGGGCATTTGCTCTTAGCTTTACTCAACCAAGAAGAGGGTGTCGTCCCAGCTATTGTCAATAAAGTTGCAGGAAGTGTCCTGGGGATACGTGAGGAACTGTTCCAGGAATTGGATGGTAAATCCAAAGTTTATGGAGCAGGGCAGGAGGTTAGTTTTTCACGACAGGCAGCAGATGTCCTGGAGGCCGCTGAACGTTACGCAAAGGGCATGCAGGATGAATATGTCTCAACAGAACATCTCCTGCTAGGCCTGACAGAGAGCAGTGAGGGCAAACGGTTGAGCCAGTATGGATTGACCAAAGATGCAATTCTTAAATCCTTATCAGGCATCCGGGGGACTCAGCGGGTTACTTCACAAACACCGGAAACCACTTACCAGGCTCTAGAGAAATATGGGCGTGATCTGACAGCATTAGCCCGGCAAGGCAAGCTGGACCCGGTTATTGGGCGTGATGAAGAGATCCGCCGCGTGATTCAGATCCTAAGCCGCCGTACAAAGAACAACCCCGCCCTGATTGGTGATCCGGGTGTGGGTAAGACCGCCATTGCAGAGGGCTTGGCACAGCGCATTATCAATGGAGATGTCCCGGAAGGTTTGAAGCATAAACAACTAATCCAGCTGGACATGGGAGCACTGGTAGCTGGTGCGAAGTACCGGGGTGAATTTGAAGAACGTCTTAAGGCAGTCCTCCAGGAGATCGTGGATGCAGAAGGGGAGATCATCATGTTCGTGGATGAGATGCACACAGTGGTGGGGGCAGGTGCTGCGGAAGGTGCGATGGATGCCAGCAACATGTTAAAACCCATGCTGGCGCGCGGTGAGCTGCACTTGATTGGCGCAACGACCATTGATGAATACCGCAAATACGTAGAGAAAGATCCAGCCTTGGAGCGGCGCTTCCAACCGGTTCATGTCGATGAACCCAGTGTGGAAGAGACGATCAGTATTCTGCGCGGCTTGAAAGAACGATACGAGGTTCACCATGGTGTTCGCATTACCGATCCTGCGGTTATCGCGGCGGCTACGCTGTCCAACCGCTATATCGCTGACCGACATTTGCCAGATAAAGCCATTGACCTGATTGATGAGGCTGCTGCTCGCTTGCGTACCGAGATCGACTCGAAGCCTCAGGCTCTGGATGAAGTTGACCGCCAGATCTTACAGCTGGAAATCGAACGCCAGGCGTTACAAAAAGAAAAGGACAAGGCCTCCAAGGAGCGCTTACAGCGTCTGGAGAAAGAATTGGCAGACTTGCGAGAGCGGGCTAATCTTCTGCACGCCCGTTGGGGGAATGAAAAAGAGGCTATTTCTGATTTGCAATCCACTAAGGAGAAAATAGAATCTGCCCGTATGGAGATGGAACGTGCGGAGCGCAGTGCAGATTTGGAGAAGGTTGCTCGCCTGCGTTATGGGACGCTACACGAATTAGAAGATAAATTGGCTCAGGATGAACGCCGTTTGAAGGATCTGCAAACAGCGGGTGCCTTACTCAAAGAGGAAGTTGATGCA
>DATKXE010000295.1:0-4108 GCA_035529195.1 Anaerolineales bacterium | reverse complement strand
TGAAAGATGGGGAAACGATATTTTTAGGAAGCGGCACGACAGTTCTGGAGATCGTCCGTCACCTACCAGAAGGTCTGAGCTTAACGGTTATAACAAACTCGCTCCCAGTGGTTAACGAACTCGCCGAACGTTCTGGGATTGAAATGATCGTGATCGGTGGTATGTTTCGCCAGAGTGAATTATCCATGGTAGGTCACATCGCAGAACAGGCGGTACGTGAATTCCGTGCTGATCGAGTTTTTATGGGGATGCGCGCCATTGATGCACGACATGGATTCACCAATGATTATCTTCCAGAGACTATGACTGATAGGGCCATATTAAATATTGCTCCAAAAGTGATTGTAGTTGCAGATCATAACAAATTTGGAAAGGTAAGTTCAGTGCTTGTGGGTCCGGTGACGATAGCTCACATGGTTATCACCGATAAGTCCACTCCTAATGAATGTATTAATGAACTCCAGGAAATGGGCGTTGAAGTTTTGCAAGTATGAGCATAACTGGATGAATGCCTCATCTGCTTTTTCTTCCGATTTACTCCTCAGGGATTATGTGCCATATTCGCAGTTAAGATCAGCTGAAACTCAAATCAAACTTCCCCGTTTTTCATTGATCGATGCACATAATCACCTGGGTGATATTTTCGATGGAGGCTGGTGCAATCGCCCAATTTCCGAACTGCTAAACGTGCTCGATGAGGCAGATGTGCAGATACTTGTAGACCTGGATGGGGGTTGGGGAGAAGATATTCTCAACCGGCATCTTGATCATTTCAAATCAGCAGCTCCAGAACGTTTTTTGCATTTTGGGGGCGTAGATTGGAGTCAATGGCCTGAATTAGGCGACAAGTTTGGAGAATCTGCGGCAAAAAAACTCCGTATTCAGGTAGAGCGGGGTGCTCAAGGTTTGAAGATTTGGAAGAATTTTGGATTAAAGGTGCGGGATCATACTGATCAATTAGTCGCTGTTGACGATGAACGGTTGATCCCCATCTGGGAAACTGCTGCTGAACTACAAATACCCGTAATCATTCATGTTGCAGACCCCGTTGCTTTCTTTGATCCCCTTGACAATATCAATGAGCGCTGGGAGGAGCTACACGCTCACCCCGACTGGCATTTCCCCAACCCGCACTTTCCGGCATTTATAACAATCATAGGACAGCTGGCAAATCTGGTCGCCCGGCACCCAGATACGACATTCATCGGTGCCCATGTGGGCTGCTACGCCGAGAACTTGAAGTGGGTGGGAGAGTTGCTGGATCGGTGCCCTAACTTCTACGTGGATATTGCCGCTCGTTTGGGTGAGCTAGGGCGCCAACCTTATACTGCTCGACGATTCTTTATCCAAAACGCAGACCGAGTATTGTTTGG
Organism: Anaerolineales bacterium; assembly: GCA_035529195.1. GTDB lineage: Bacteria > Chloroflexota > Anaerolineae > Anaerolineales > UBA4823 > PFL25. The sequence continues at coordinate 2,735 of DATKXE010000295.1, read as the reverse complement.
GACAGACCTAGCGCCCGATCCGGAGATGTACCGGTTGCATTATCGTTTCCTCGAAAGCGATGACGAATATTTTAACTACGATTTAAATAATCCACCGTCTCAAGGACGTTGGAGAGTTTATGGGATTCATCTACCAGATGATGTATTGGAAAAGGTTTACCAAAAAAACGCTTTGAGAGTTTTAAATATTGAGACTGTGTAGGGATTATGATGGAGAAGAAATATGGAAAATAAAATGCCGAAGACGGCAACATATCAAGAGATTATCACCCAGACAGAAGCCTGGAAAGGTGCTCTACAAGCCATTTCTAATGGGAAGAAATCGATCGAAGAGATATGGAATCATTCAGATATCACCGATGTTCTTTTCACGGGATGTGGATCAACTTACTACCTTTCACTAGCTATCGCGGCTTTGTTCCAACAAATGACGGGGCGCACTGCACGAGCAATCCCTGGTGGGGAGCTATTCATGTATCCCGACACAGCCTTTTCCAAAGGTAGTCGTACGCTTCTGGTGGCTATAAGCCGCTCTGGAACAACTACTGAAACAATCGCTGCGGTTAAACAATTCCGAGACATGCAACTTGGTCCTGTGATTGTGATCACGAACTACAGTAATACGCCCCTGGCAGCCCTGGGAGATTTAGCCATTGTCATTCCTGAGGGACAGGAGCAGAGTGTCGCTCAAACACGTTCATTCACCTCGATGTACGTCGCCTCAACCGCCTTGGCAACAGTGATAGCAGGCCAAGAGGATTTGTTAGAAGCTATGTCTGCGTTACCGGCTTGTGGGGAAGGGTTAATCCACGCATATGAGCCCTTAGCCCGTGAAGTTGGTCAGAACATGGATTTAGATCGCTATTTCTTCTTGGGCAGTGGACCTCGTTATGGTTTAGCTTGCGAAGCCAACTTGAAGATGAAAGAAATGACTCTAACTTATAGTGAGCCTTTCCATTTCATGGAATTTCGGCATGGGCCAATGTCTTTAGTTACTGAGACATCGTTGATTGTTGGCATGCTCTCTGACATTAATCGTCGTCATGAACAGGCTGTCTTGGATGATATGGCACGATTAGGCGGTAGAGTTCTCTCCTTAGGTGATATGGATACTAATGTTTCCTTCGACAGTCGATTACCGGAATCCATCCGCAACGTTTTATATTTGCCTGTACTCCAGATTATGGCTTACTACAGGTCGATCGCCAAAGGGTTGAATCCCGACCAACCCCATAACCTGACAGCAGTTGTGAAGCTTAACCTTGATCAAAATGGCTAGGAGGTGAAATTGAAGAGTAAAACCCGGTGCGAAAAATGATAAAAGAGAGAGACTAAAAAGAATTAAGGAGAACAAGATATGAACCGCAAAATTTTACTCACGCTAATCAGCATATTCATGGTTGCAGGGTTACTACTGAGTGCTTGTGCTCCCAGTGCTGAGCCAACACAGGCACCTGCTGAAGAAGGTGCACCTGAGGAAGAGGCGGCACCAGCTGGGGAAGAAGTCACTATCCGCGTTTGGACGCACCAAAATGATGCTTTCAACTCGGGCCTGGAGAGTTTGGCAGAAGCCTATAAGGCCGAAAATCCCAATGTGACCATCAACTTTGAGACATTCGACTACGATACCTATATTCAGACACTGCAAACCGCGTTACCTGCAGGCACCGAGGCGGATATCCTGCAGATGTTTGGATCCTGGGTGTGCAGTTACGTCGAAGGTGGTAACCTGGCAGAGGTGCCCTCTGGTGTGCTCACGGTGGATGAGGCAGAAGCGCAAGTCTTCGCCGCTCAACTTGCTGGATATGCCTGTGATGACAAGCTGTACGGTGTGCCGCAGGAATTCAATATCGAGTATGGGGCAGCCTTAGTAAACACCCAAATCGCAGCCGATGCGGGTTTGACAAACATTACAGATGGGTGGTCGAGTTGGGATGATTTCATCGCCGATGTGAAGCAACTCGCTGAGGTGCAGGACGGGGTAATGCTCCGCTCCGGTTATAACTTCACTGCCTCGGATGCCATTCCTGCTACTTTCTACTCCCTCATCCTGCAAAACGGGGGGCAATATCTGACTGAAGGAGGCTTCAGCGTAAACACACCCGAGGGAATGAAAGCCCTGGAGCTGATGAAGAAGTTCGTGGATGAAGGTCTGGTTGACCCCGTGCTGTTCAACGATGAGGAGAACTGGGTGGGTGACTCTTTCTTCGAGGAGACCAGTGCCGTAGGCTTGGTCGGTCCCTGGGTTATCCCAGAATACGCTGGAGACTTTGAAGATGTCGCTGCAGTGACTGAATATGTCGCCTTGCCCAGCATATCTGCGGACCCGGTGTTTGCGGCTGCATCTGGTTGGGGGCTAACTGTCTCGACGAACAGCGAGGCGCAAGATGCTGCCTGGGATTTCGTTAAATTTGTCACTCTGAATCCGGATAATGCTGTCCAGTGGAACATCGCCTCCGGAACCCTACCAGCTTTGAAGGCGAACGCCACCGGCGCAGCTGGGGAGAATTTGGTAGCTGAATTCCCGTACTTTGAACCTTTCCTGAAGATTCTGGAATATGGCCAAAACGAAGGTAAGTTTCCGGACAGGGACCTGGTCTGGTACGATATAACTTACCCACGAATAATAAACTTTTTGCAGGGGAACGCAACTGCTGAAGAAACTCTCGAGACTATCGAACGCGAAGTAAACGAATCCTTCTAGACAATCTCAGAACAGGCAGAAGTGGCTCCCA
>DATKXE010000294.1:0-9235 GCA_035529195.1 Anaerolineales bacterium | reverse complement strand
CAATCGTAGATTTTGCCAACCCCAATTTCTATTCAGGTCCCGATTACGCAACTCTGGCAGGGAACCCATGGGATTTCCAAGATCCCGCAGACACGGTCAAGGTGAGGGGGACAAAAAGTTCATATGCAAATGGCGTGCTTGATCTGGTCACTCCCAGTACAAGCTCTGATCCAAAAATATATTTAAATACCCCGCAATTAATCCCAGATTCGCGCGAATACCGCTATCTGAATTTTCGTATGTACACCGCAGGACCCTGGCAAAATGTACCTAAGGGCATGATCGTGCGCTGGATATGGGTTCAATTGAATAATCAGGGCGATGAATGCTACCGGGTGAGTCAAGATATACCTTTAGAAGTGGGTTGGAATATTTATTCGATCGATTTGAGTGATCCATTCAATGGCATGGCTGAAGAGGTGGCTGTCAGCTGCAATGGATTAAGCTGGCACTGGTTGGATTCAAGCCCCTTGAGTAAATTCCGTTTTGATCCGAATGAGAACATCCTTGGTATTCCGCTGCACCAGCAGCTGGATTGGGTTCGGCTTACGAAAGTCGAGCAGTTGCAGCAAGGGTCCTCCTTCACGATCCGAGTCGGCCTGAATAAATTGCCCAGCGAGATTGGGTCCACCCAATTCTTTTATACCAATGACCGCAGCTCTCCTACTCAACATCCGGCACAAGAGAAGCTAACAATAGCGAGTCTCCCCTTCCCCAGAGAAAATCAATCTTCCGGCGTTGCGTCTCCATTAGTGGATTTGCAGCGCACTGCACTTCTTCCGGTAGCGGTGAAGAATTTTATCTCCAGCGATTTGCCAGGTGTGGCACATGAGCTAATTTTCAATTGGGATACCAGTGCTGTGATTCCAGGTGAGTATTTTATTTGTGCGCGAGTAGATGATAATTACAATGAAGCAGTTTACTGCAGTGAAGCCCCTGTTGAGGTGATTGCAAAGTAAAAACATTCTCAATTCATTGGTTCGACCAGACAAAATCAACTTGAAGAATAGATGCGGATTGGAATAGATGCTACAGCCCTGCCCCCACAACCTGTGGGGGCAGGTAATTACATAATCCAGTTAATCCGGGCGCTGGCAGCAGCAGATAACGATGACCAGCTGGTGGTTTTTACCCAGGGTAAAGGCCCGGCACTGCTCGATTTGCCTGAGGAGACATCGGTCGAATGGCAAATTGTTAAAGATAGGACCCCTGGTTCACGTTTGATTTGGGAGCAAACACGATTACCGAGACTGGTAAAAGGCACCAAGGTTGATTTACTGCATTCGCTGCACTACACGCGACCCATGAGATTACCCTGCGCTTCCGTGGTGACATTTCACGATATGACGTTTTTCCTTTACCCGCAGCTGCACACTCGGGCCAGGCGCATGTTCTTTCCCAGTGCTATTCGAGCCAGCGCGAGACAAGCTGATGCATTAATCACGGTTTCAGAAAGCACCCGCCAGGATGCGATTCGTTTACTCGCTATCGATCCTGGAAAGATATTTACAACTCACTTGGGGGTTGATCCCAGCTTTAGACTCATAGACAATGATGATGAAAAGAAAACCATCACCGCCAAATACCATCTCCCTGAGAACTTTATCCTTTACCTGGGTACGATAGAACCAAGAAAGAATCTCCCCATTCTGGTAAGGGCTTACCGGCGATTGATCGATAGTGGTATGAGCCACAAATTAGTACTGGTAGGCAAGTACGGTTGGATGTACGAAGAGGTATTAGGACTTGTAAAAGAGTTGGACCTTGAAGACATGGTCTGCTTCACCGGATACGTATCGCAAGATGATTTACCCCTGGTTTATAATCTAGCCAGTTTATTTGTTTATCCCACAATATATGAGGGATTTGGATTACCAGTCCTGGAAGCAATGGCGTGCGGAGTTCCAGTGATTTCAACGCGGATTGCATCTCTGCCTGAGATCATCGGCGATGCTGGAATCCTTATTCCAGTCAATGATGTTGATGCATTGTTCGATGCGATGGTTCGTGTACTTGGTGATCAGACGCTGCGTGAAGAATTTATACGGAATGGACAGTTAAGATCTAAGAAATTTTCATGGGAACGGACAGCGCAATTAACCCGGCAGGTGTACCAGCAGGTATTGGAGACCAGCTGAAACCGATTAAGCTTTCTATTTGCATAGTAACCTATAAGGCCTGTAATTGGTTGCAAGGATGCTTGGATTCGATCTACGAAAACACCCAACTCGACAACCTTGAGATTATCGTTGTTGACAATGGCTCTGATGATGGTGTTGATGAGCTGCTCGCAAAAGATTACCCGCAGGTACAATTTATCGGCAACGAAAGCAATGAAGGCTATACCCGCCCTATGAACAAATCCATGCAAGCAGCTCAAGGAGGGTATCTCATGCAGCTTAACCCGGATACGATAATCCTACCAGGTGCATTTGATCGGTTATTAGAGTTTATGGATGGTAATCCGCAGATCGGGATTTGTGGACCGAAAGTATTGAATCGAGATGGCACCTTTCAATCGCAATGCCGGCGTGGAGAACCACGTCCCCTGGCGATGATCAGCTATTTTCTCCGACTATCAAGCTTGTTTCCTAACAGCAAATTGTTTGGAGGATATTTACTCGAGTATGAAGATGAAGATACGACAATAGAAGTGGATGCCCTCTCGGGTTCCTGTATGGTAATCCGCAGGGAGGTAGTTGATCAAATCGGGTATTTAGATGAGCAGTTCTTTGCTTACCAGGAAGATACCGATTTCTGTACTCGAGCTCGAGAAGCGGGTTGGCAGGTCTTCTATTACCCTGCAGCACAGATCACCCATTATGGCGGGCAGGGAGGCTCGCGGGTTGAACCCTATCGTTCGATTATTGAATGGCACCGTTCGTATTGGCTGTACTATAAAAAACACCTGGCTAGTGATTATATCTTTTTGATTAATTGGATCTACTATCTGCTTATGATCGTCAAATTGGGTATCACTTTAGCTGTAAATTTTTTACGGAGAGAACGGTATGCAGGTCCCAAGCGTGGATAGTGAATACCACTAACATAACTCCTAATAATTTAGTATCCAGTCAATAAAATCAATGGAATTACAAGTATCCTCGATCTCGTTCATTTTTGAATATGTTTTGGTTTCTTCTTTGTTGACCGCTTTTCTGGCTTGGGGTTCTATTCGCATCGCTAACCGGACGGGTTTAGTTGATTTACCCAACAGTGCGCCTCACAAAAAACACCACACTCCGACTCCAATCGCGGGTGGGCTGGCACTTTACGGCTCATTATTGCTGACCGCCTTATGGTCTGGAATTTACAAAGATCCCAATGTAGTTGCCATGTATCTGGCTTCATTGCCGGTGTTTTTATTTGGATTGTGGGACGATTATAAGGAAATATCACCACTGCTGAAACTTTTGGGACAATCAATAGCGGTTGTGATCCTGATTTCATTGGGAGTTTCCATCAAGGTATTTGAATCACCGGAATTTTTAATTAGTTTTCCAGGAAATATAAATATTTACCTGGATTGGTTGTTGACTTTCCTGTGGATCGTTGGTATCACGAATGCCTTTAATTTCGTGGATAGCATGGATGGATTGGCTGTTGGATTAGCAGGCATGGCTACGACATTCTTTATCCTGGTCACTTTGGATGCTGGACAACCACTTTTATCCCAGCAAAGTGCCTTGCTGCTTGGGGCTTGTATTGGTTTGTTTATATTTAATTCTCCTCCTGCAAGACTATTCCTTGGAGATTCAGGTGCTCAGGCGCTCGGTTTTATCCTTGCAGTGATAGCTATAGCTTACAGACCATTAGGTGCATTTCAATCATCATCCTGGGTAGTCCCCATCATGCTGCTGGGAGTCCCGATATTTGACATGGTGCTGGTGGTGATGTCGCGATTGCGGCGAAGAAAACCGGTCTATTCAGCCTCCCGGGATCACACTTATCACCGCCTGGTGGCTCTTGGGTGGAGTTCAGGAAAAGCTGTTCTAGGCATGCAGGTGATATCGTTAATGTTGGGGTGTTTAGCATTTATAGTTCTCACCCGGCCACCGCTGATAGCTAATGGCATCTTCATTGCAATAATCACCCTTGCAGTGATCGCATTAGTTTTCTTGGATGATAGAAAACGGTGGGCATAAAATGAAAAAAGATCCAATGAATGAATGGGTTCTACGAAACGAAATTCTGGTTGCGTTTCATCGTTGGCCTGTGATCGTAATTTTCTCTCTGGCTGGTGCCATAGTAGCTATGGTTGCTACTTACTTCTGGCCTTCTCCATACCGGGCGAATGTTGAGATTTCTGTCGAGCTCAACCCCTACCGGATTTTGGATGACCAGTATCTCCCAGCATTTACCAATGCTGAATTTCGAAACATAGATGATTATAAACATTGGCAAATGCTGCAGTTATCCATTGTGGTTTTATCCGATCCTTATCTATCAGAGACCTTGAATCGTCTAAGAGAAATTGATCCTTACTGGGATTCCATTGATCAACAAGATTTGAGGCAAATGTTGGAAGCAGAATGGCGAAATGCTGGCCTATGGCTATTGAGTGCGAATGCGGATACCCAGGCGAGTGCAGCTGATGCTGTTGAGACCTGGCGGGAGGTGATATTGAACCTCACGCAAGATACGATTGCAAGCTCACAAGATTTATTCGGTCTCGAATTAACTTTGCGCTCTTTGAACGATCATCTCGTCGAGAACCAGCTTCATACGGCCGTCCTTGAAGATTCTTTGCTGATACTTGATGATTATGTAAACGAGTTATATGCTCCAGAACAGGATGCCCTCACATCGAATCAAGCCCACCAGGAATTATTTGCTGTAGCGACTCAACTTGCTGAACTTCTCCCAGGAGACAAACAAGTATTAATTGATTTTTCGGAACAGGATTCACTTTCGGGCGACTATCTTATTTGGATAGAACAAACAATACCCCATGTCAAGGACCAAATTCGTTCTATGAAAATCGAAAATGATTTCTTAGTCGAAGAAATTTCAAATAAGTCTTCACAATGGGAGGCCTCTTTACAGGAAGCTCAAGGACTCGCGGCTACATTAAGGTTAGGAAACCGGCAAAATACACAGCCGGAGGTCAGGCAGATCAGATCATATGGATTAGCTGCTTTGCTAGGCTCAATGGTGGGATTGCTGCTTTGGGTTGTGGTTTTCCTGGTTCAAGTTACGCGAAAAGGGTATCAATGATGGATCGTTGGTGGTCTATGGATGGGAAGAATTTAATAAATACCATCTCGAAAATTTGTTGGATTCTTTTCCTCATTACACTTCCCATCAGCAGCTTCCCCTTTTTTCCTGGTAATATCGGTGGCGGTACACTCGTACGTCCTCTATCAATTTATCCTTTGATAATTTTGTTAATTCTGGTAATCCTGCCGCGTTTCTTCTCCAAACCCCTGCCGAAAACGCTGCTCTCATTTCTACCATTTGTTGTGGTTGCACTGATCAGTTCGCTCATAGCGGGTTTCCAGGGCATTGAAGCCCTCCAGGGTGTATCTGCATTGGCGCGCACTTTCCGAGCGCTGGTAACTTTGGGGGTGGGGGGAGCGATTTACTTGCTGGTGACACTCTGGCCGGAAAACGATGAAGATTTAAAACTATCTTTACGTTGGCTCTATATTGGGTTCTCATTGGCCTTATTCTGGGGCACACTCCAAACCATCTATGTGGTTAATTTCTCCCCACGCTGGTTTGACCTGATGAGTGCTGCTCAAAAATATATCTCCATACGAAAATTATTCACCAACCGAGTTTCTGGGTTGACATATGAACCCAACTGGTTCGCTGATCAAATCAGTTTCTTGCTGCTCCCCTGGCTTTTAGCCGCAGTGCTTTCTGGATACTCAGTATTTAAATGGCGCTGGCGCTGGGTGACGATTGAATTATTACTTTTAGGATGGTCGTTGGTAGTGCTGCCGTTTACATTCTCTCGCGCTGGATTGCTGGTGATGATGGTATTGGTTGTGATAGGTGTTCTATTTTTCAGATCGACGAAGAAAATCGATCCTCATGGAGAGACATCATTCAGGAAATTTCCCTGGCGAAGAATAATGGAAGGGGTAATTTTGGTGGCTGTTTTGGCGGCGCTTATATTCTTCGCAGGTTCGAGGAATGATTTTTTTGCCAGGATTTGGGATTATTGGGAGCGAGCACCTGATCAGGGGTATGTTCGTTACCTGATCAATTATTTCGAATACCTTGGTTTCGGGGCAAGATATACCTATATGGAGACAGCATACCAAATTTATGATCAAAATCCTTTATTGGGTGTTGGGTTAGGTAATTATGCATTTTATTTTAATGAAAACTTGCCGAACCGTCCCTTAGCCGTAATTCCCGAAGTGCTGCGTCTGGTGGTGCCAGGGTCTGCGAGCAGCGGGTTGATAACCCCGAAAAATCTGATCATAAGAGTAATGGCTGAGACAGGTATATTCGGTTTAACAGCGTTCATAACATTTATTATGGCAATATTAGGATCTGCTCTTTACTTATGGTTTTCACCCGATATAGAGGTAAAATTTTGGGGTATCGGAGGGTTACTCGGTCTAATTGCATTTGGCCTGGTTGCATTTTCGTTCGATTCGTTCGCAATTCCAAACATGTGGTTGGTGTTTGGATTGATCACTGCTGCAATGCGGTTAGCGAGAAATAAAAATACCTCCAAAAATGTTTTTGTAGAAAATTGAAACACCCAAAATATTGGTTTAGGAGAAGTTGATGAAGCGTGGTTGGATAATTGTTTTGCTTGTTATGACCACGATAATTGTCTGTGGTTGTGCTTTGTTTTCTGGTATTTTTGGAATCGGTTTATTTTTGAACAGGGTTGATGAAGGTGGGGGAATGGGAGTGTTTGAAAATGGGCCACCTACAGCTACACCTGTCGTGAATAGAATTACATCTGGTACCACTGCACACCAGGCGATGATTAATGCTGACGAGACTTTGGCATTATTGAAAAATGTTGATCTTCCAAGCAGTGATTTACGTGAACTCGCTGAGCGTTTGGAAGGAAAACGCGATATTCCGCTCACAATTGACCCAACAAATAATGTCTTTGATATCGGAAGGCAGCAATTTTTTTGGGTATCGAATGTCGATACAAATGAAAATCATCAGATCAGTACTACCCTCCAGTATGCTACCGATCATGTATATTTCTGGATTCAAGATGATGTTCCCTTCAATTTCGACTCATTGCAACTCTTAGTGGATACATTTGAAAATGAGATCTACCATAAGAATAGAAAATTCTTTGGCAGTGAATGGACCCCCGGTGTTGATGGGGATCCTCATCTCTATATCATCTATGCTCAGGGTTTAGGAGGAAATTTAGCTGGCTACTTCTCATCTGCTGATGAACATCATCCACTCGCCCATGAGTATTCCAATGCCCATGAGGCATTTGTGCTCAACGCAGATAATGTATATTTGGATAGCGAATATGCATATGCTGTCATAGCTCATGAATTCCAGCATATGATCCATTGGTATCGCGATCGAAATGAAGCGTCCTGGGTGAATGAAGGTTTTTCGGAATTAGCAGTCCTGTTAAATGGTTATGAGGTCGGCTCGGAATATAGCTATATCGTCAATCCAGATTTACAGCTCAACGCTTGGCCTAACGACAGTGCTCAAACCTCCCCTCATTATGGTGCAGCTTTCTTGTTCCTCACATATTTTCTGGATCGTTTCGGAGAACAAGCCACACAGGAGATCGTTGCCAATCCCGCAAACGGGTTGGAAGGTATAGACCAAGTACTTAAGCAGAACGATGCACTAGACCCACTCACCGGGGAAGAAATTATTGCGGACGATGTATTTACTGATTGGGTAATCGCTTCATTCCTGAGAGATGAGCATGTAGCAGATGGCAGGTATACCTACAGCAATTTTCCTGGCGCACCCCAAGCTGAAGCGACTGAAACAATCTATGAATGTCCAACAGATCTCTTAACTAGAGATGTCCACCAATTTGGGGTTGATTACATCAGGATAAATTGTCCAGGAGAATATACTTTGCGGTTCGAAGGATCTTCGCTGGTAAATACTATTCCGATAGATCCGTTTTCCGGGGAAAATTACTATTGGTCGAACAAGGGGGATGAAGCCGATATGACCTTAACCAGGAGTTTCGATTTCACCAATCATGAAGGTCCGCTGACGTTCACTTTCTATACATGGTATGACTTGGAAGAGGATTACGATTATGTTTATCTGGAGGTATCAGAAGATGGTGAATCATGGCAAATCCTGAAAACACCTTCTGGAACCGCTGAAGATCCTTCTGGAAACAGCTATGGATGGGGATACAACGGAACCACTAATAAATGGATCCAGGAAAGCATTGACCTGTCTGAATACAGCGGAAAACAAATACAAGTACGTTTTGAATATGTCACCGATGCTGCAGTCCATGGTGAAGGTATGGTGATTGATGATATTGAAATCCCAGAGATCGGATATTTTACAGATTTCGAAGATGGGGATGATGGTTGGCAGGGAAAAGGATGGTTGCGGTTTCAAAATATGGTTCCCCAAACCTATCGTTTAACCCTGATCACTTATGGAGATACCATTGAGGTCAATCCTATCCCAATTGAAAATGATCTTACCGCTGAGATTGGAATAGACATTGGGCGGGATATTGATCATGCAGTTTTAGTTGTCAGTGGTACCTCTCGCTTTTCCCGTCAGAAAGCAGCGTACCGGATTAATATTCAATAGGAAACCGGATTCAGGTTAGAAGAGATTCAAAAAAACCGGACGGCATAAAGCTGTCCGGTTTTTTTGATAAATTTTTTTTATTTATTGTTCAGTTTGTTTAGGAGCTTTCAGGGCAGCCAATTGTCGCTCAAGCTCTGCCCGTCGCTCTGCTGCTGCTTGTGAGACTTCTGATCGAATCTGGTTTGTGCGCATGTTGATTCCAGCGCGCAGCTCTTCACCAGAAGAAGGGGCAAGAAGAATTGCTACAGTTGCTCCAATTAATCCGCCAATGGTCGCCCCTAAAAGAAAATTCAACGCTCGGTTCATGATTTACTCCTATCTTTGTCGTTGCCAGGACTGATAATCAAGAATTATAATACTAAAATCACTCAAGTAGGATACATAATGAAAACAATAGACCCGAATCTCCCTCTCGTCGACCTGCACCGCCACCTGGAAGGTTCCATTCGCATAGAAACAATTCTTGAACTCGGTCGGCAGC
>DATKXE010000293.1:0-2594 GCA_035529195.1 Anaerolineales bacterium | reverse complement strand
CGGTACCACAGCATCTTCGTAAAGTACTGCAACAGTGTTGCTGTCGTGGTCCGGTCGTTGTTTTACATCCACAGAATACCAGCCAACGCGCCCAAGTCGCTCTGACTCCGGGAAATCCTCTAAGGCTAAAATTCGTGAATTCCATTTACGGAAAGCTAATCCACTCAGCGTCAGGGCACCCAATTTTAGGAATTCGCGTCTTGTTATGGCTTTATTTTCCATCGCTTATTTTGACGTAGTCCCTCATCCTTATCTTACCAAGATATTTATTACGATTTTCTTACAAGCACAGTAGACATTGGTTATATTAATCTGCCGTTAGTCACCCAATATTAACATGCGACCATGGTTATCATGTTGGTATGAGATTAAAATTTGCTTAGAGTAATAAATGATGCAGTGCTTGTATATCCGCACTATCACAGCTGCTTCCATTGTGTGAAATCCTAAATGTTTAAAAAAGGTGCACCGATCTATTGGGGATCACTTTTAGAACGAGCCAGAAACTGCGAAATTGCATAATTAATCCACGCGATAACCTTGACATGCCATCCCAATGGTATACCCGAAAAATCCGCCAATTTATGCCTGCAAGCCCTAAATAACCGCATCCTTTAGTGGTCAACAAGATACCCAAACGTTGAATAGGATTTGCGCGAATCGATCTGGGTAGGAAACTATTCGGTCAACTGATTAAGTCGCGAGATTGATTGAAGAAGGAAAATATTTAATCACCCTTATTGTTAATATTCTGATCGAAATCTGCGCAGTCTTAAACTGTTTGTTACAACAAACACACTGCTAAAAGCCATGGCCCCAGCTGCCAACATTGGGTTTAGCAAACCAAAAGCTGCGGCGGGAATTAAGATAATATTATAGAAGAAAGCCCAAAACAGGTTTTGTTTTATCGTTCTCAGTGTTCTCCGGGAAAGTGCTATCGCTCGAGGAACTCCACGCAAGTCTTCACTGATCAATACAACTGGTGCAGCAGCTATCGCCACATCGGTGCCGCTTCCAATGGCGATCCCCACATCCGCTTGAGCCAAAGCTGGAGCGTCATTTATCCCATCCCCAACCATTGCCACAATTTCATGCTCGTCTTGAAGCTGGCTGACCTGGTTGGCTTTACCTCCTGGCAGAACTTCTGCCAGAACCCATTCGATCCCAACCTGTGCTGCAATCGCTTCTGCTGTTTTTTGATTATCCCCTGTGATCATGGCAACTTTCAAGTTCATCTTCTGCAAATCTTGGATCGCTGCCAGCGAACCATCCTTAACCGTGTCAGCAACACCAATGACTCCAACAACCTGGTCACCAACTGCTACCAGCATGGCGGTTTTTGCCTCGCTTTGAAGCTGATAAATACTATCCTCAAGACCATTTAAATTTACTCCATGCTGATCCATCATGCGCAAATTGCCCACCATGATTTGGTGACCTTCGACCTCGCCGATAACCCCATGTCCAACTTCTGCCGCAAATGTCTCAGGTTCACTTAAACTCAATCCGCGTTCACCGGATTCTGCGACAATCGCCTCTCCCAAAGGATGTTCACTACCTTTTTCCAGAGAAGCTGCCAATCGCAAGACCTCATTCTCAGTATAGGGTCTGGGAGGTATAGCGAGTGCAGCGCCACCAACGCTTCTTATAGGATCTGCTACATCTTCTCGCAAAATCAGATCTGTGACCGCAGGTTGCCCGCGCGTTATGGTGCCAGTTTTATCCAAAATGACTGTAGTCGTACCGCCAGCACGCTCAAGAGCCTCACCTGATTTGAACAATATGCCCATCTCTGCGCCTTTTCCGGTGCCAACCATCACGGCTGTGGGTGTAGCCAAACCCATCGCGCACGGGCAAGCGATCACCAGGACTGCCACCATATTAATCAAGGCTCGTGTGAATTGGTCAATTTCCGAATCAACCGGAAGGGGTATCAGAAAATACCAGACTAAAAATGTAACCAAAGCGATCGCGATAACAGCGGGGACAAAAATTGCAGATACCTGGTCGGCCAATTTCTGAATCGGTGCCTTACTCCCTTGTGCTTGTTCAACGAGCTGGACGATCTGCGCCAAAGCAGTCTCTTTTCCGACTTTTGTAGCCTCAAATTTGATGATACCTAACTTATTTAATGTAGCACCAATGACGGGATCGCCAGGTCCCTTTTCAACGGGTAAAGATTCTCCGGTCAGCATCGATTCATCCACTGATGAGTGCCCTTCAATCACAACACCATCTACCGCGATCTTTTCACCGGGTCGAACGCTGACGGTATCTCCCACCAGGACTTCATCGGCGGGTATTTCTATCTCTTCTCCATTCCTGATCACCCGGGCGCGTTTTGCCCTGAGGCTCATCAGCTTTTTGATTGCCTCACTGGTATGCCCTTTCGCCCGCGCCTCCAAGTATTTGCCTAGTTTGATCAGGGTGATAATCATTGCAGAGGTCTCAAAATATGTATGCCCGGGGATCAACCCCAAAACTACCAGCAAGGAGTAAAAATATGCCGCTGACGAACCCATAACGATCAATACATCCATATTTGCTGAACCATTGCGCAAAGCTTTGAAGGCACCCACATAATAATCCCAACC
>DATKXE010000292.1:0-12982 GCA_035529195.1 Anaerolineales bacterium | reverse complement strand
CACATATAAGGGGTCTGTTGATGATATTCCCAATCCCCGTCGTTGACCAATGGTATACATCGCCAAGCCTCTATGCTCACCGAGAAATTCTCCATTACGATTGATAATTTCGCCTTGCTTAAGGGCTTGATTTGAATTTCTGGCCAGAAACTCACGATAGTCCCCATCGCCAAGAAAGCATAAATCTTGACTATCAAGTCTATCAGCCACTGGCAGCTTGAATTCTCTGGCGAGCTGCCGTATATCTTTCTTAGAATAATCTCCCAAGGGAAATAGTGCTTTTGAGAGTTGTTCCTGGTTGAGTACGTGCAGCACATAGGATTGGTCTTTACTCTCATCAACTGCTTTCAACAACTTTGTTCGGCTGGAATCTTGTTTTATCCGTGCATAATGACCGGTAGCCATGAAAATGCCACCAAATGCCAGAGCATGGTTTAATAAGAATTCCCACCTGATATGGCGGTTGCACTGAAGGCAAGGATTTGGAGTTATCCCTTTTATGTAGCCATCCAGGAAATGCTCGACAACCTGGCTGTAAAATACGTTTTGAGCATCGATTGGATAAAACGGGATGTCTAATTGAGCAGCTACGTGCTTTGCCTGGGCCATGGCATCTGGTGTGCAACAGCGATTGGAAGCTTCAGCACCAGGCTCACTCCACAACCGCAGCATGATTCCGATGACATCATATCCCTCTTTTACCAGTAAAGCAGCTGCCACAGAGCTGTCAACTCCACCGCTCATCGCCACTGCGACTCTCGTCTTTTGAGTGGAATTGTGCTTCATCGGGTTTGGTTCACGTGGAGATATGGATTCTGGCAGTGGTATTTTCCTGACAGTCTTGCATGTAATCACGATTTGACTATATTTCGGACTTGATGAACTAGATTGGGTAAGGTATCCAGAAAACCTTCCAGCTCATCACTGGTGGTTTGCTGTCCAATAGTAACTCGTAAAGAACCTAAAGCCCATTCCTGGGGTAATCCTAAGGCGAGCAAAACATCAGATGGTTCAGGTGATCCAGTTTTGCATGCTGATCCCGAGGAACATGCATATCCAGCAGAATCGAGCATCATCAATAATGTGTTTCCATCGACTCCTTTAAAAACGAAGCTGGCGTGATTTGGTAAACGGTTTACCGGATGCCCGGTTAACTTCGATGAGGGTATTGATTCAATGATCGTGTTGATGAGTAGATCACGCATGGATGAATAATGGTTGTTTCGATCTCCATGATCACTTTGGGTAAGTTCGAATGCTTTCGCCAATCCAACAATGTATGGAATATTATGGGTTCCTGCACGCAGATTGTTTTCCTGCCCACCACCGGTTAATACTGGGATTATCGGTGTACCTTCCCTAACGTAGAGGGCGCCAACGCCTTTTGGACCGTAAAATTTATGCGCTCCAAGGCTCAACAAATCCACGTTTAGTAAATTAACATCGACCGGGAGGTGCGCAGCTCCTTGAACCGCATCCGAATGAAAGGGAATCCCCTTAGATCGGCAAATATCTCCGATCTCTCTCAATGGATTGATCGATCCAATTTCATTATTAGCGAAAATCACCGATACAAGAGCAGTATCATCCCTGATGCGATTCTTAATATCGTCAGGATCAACAATACCAAACTCATCAACTGGGATGATTTCAATATCAAAACCATGTAGATCGCCCAGTTGAAAAGCGGTATTTGAGACAGCATGATGTTCAACTGCGCTGATAAGAATATGGGAAGCTGAGTGGCTCTCCCGTCGAGCGAAAGCGACCCCGCGTAAAGCCAGATTATCGCTTTCAGAACCGCAGGATGTGAAAATAATTTCGTGGTTCTTGGCGCCGAGGATTTCCGCAACAGATTGGCGGGATTTTTCTAGGGCACTTTCTGCTTGCTGTCCATACTGGTGGATGGATGATGAATTACCGTAACTCTGATCAAAATACGGCATCATAACATCAATCACCCTCGGATCAACGGGTGTTGTGGATGCATAATCCAGGAAGACTAATGAATTATTTCGCATAAAAACAATGTTGGCCTCGGACGACCATGCGCCATTATAGCATGTCTCATAATGATGAGCTTAACGGGTTATTATCTGCCATCGAATATGGGTTGGGAGATAATTGGATAGAAAAACAAGTAATTAATTCTAGAAATTCCCTTGTTATAATAAGCGGGTTCTAATTCTGAATGCATGGAGGTCCTATGTCGGGGATAATCCGATTTGGCACTGATGGTTGGCGGGCGGTCATCGCAGAAGATTATACTTTTGATAATGTTCGCCGATGTGCTCAGGGATTTGCAGAATATCTATTATCCCAGGGCTTTGATGGTCAATGGGTGGTAATTGGTTATGATAAGAGGTTCCAGTCGGAGAAATTTGCTGCGGCATGTGCAGAAGTACTAGCAGCTAATGGGTTACCGGTGTATTTAACCGAAGAAGCAACACCAACTCCGGTGATCTCATATGCCGTTGTCGATAAAGGTGCAGTTGGGGCGATCAACATAACCGCATCCCATAATCCTCCGATTGATAATGGTTTCAAGGTACGCAATCGTTATGGGGGAGCAATCGCTCCTGATGGATTACATGATATTGAAAGCAGAATACCTGCTTCAGTTGAAAATGTAAAGCGAGTTAATTTTTCTGATGCTGAAGAAGATGGGCGCATCGTTCTCATTGATCCGAAACCAGCATATATGAAACAGATTAATCGACTGGTTGATCTCGAAGCGATCAAATCTGCAGGATTGACTGTGCTTATTGACCCCATGTGGGGTAATGGAGCAGGATGGTTCACGGAATTGCTGTCTGGTGGAAATACTGAGGTAATCGAAATTCACAATGAGAGAAATCCGATCTTCCCCGAAATGACCCGACCAGAACCCATACCCCCAAATGTGGATGCAGGATTAGCAAAGACGCTCGAATTTGATGCCGATGTCTTGATCATCACCGATGGAGATGCAGATCGCCTTGGTGTAGGGGATGAAAATGGGATTTTCATTGACCAATTACGCGTATTTGGTTTGCTGGCTTATTATTTATTGGAAGTGAGAGGGGAACGTGGCCCAATAGTCAAAACCCTCTCAACTACTGATATGTTGAAGAAGCTTGGGGAGATTTATCAGGTTCCGGTTATTGAAACTGGGGTTGGTTTTAAATATGTTGCCCCGGCAATGATTGAACATGATGCCCTGGTTGGTGGTGAAGAATCAGGTGGATATGCTTTCCACGGACATGTCCCTGAGCGAGATGGTATTCTTGCTGGTTTATATCTATTAGATATGATGGTCAAATTACAGTGTAAACCATCCGAACTGCTTGATCTACTTTTCGAGAAGGTTGGCGCTCATTATTATGATCGCATTGATACCCGTTTCACGGGGAATTTAGAAGATAGAAAGGAGCGGATCCTCAATGCAAAACCTGAAACTATAGGTGGATTTGAAGTAACCGAACTCAATACTTCGGATGGGTTTAAATTCTCACTTGGAAAGAATGGATGGCTGCTAATCCGGTTTTCAGGCACTGAGCCAATTATCAGGGTCTACACCGAAACAACAGCTCAAGATCGGGTCCAAGCAATCTTGGACGATGGGCTGCGAATCGCAGGTCTCAAATAAGTGCTGACAGACACCCACTGCCATCTGGACTTTAACAGCTTTGATCAGGATCGTGATCAAGTCATCTCTCGGGCACAAAATGATGGGTTAACACGTCTGCTTAATCCTGGAATCACTGTTGAATCGAGCAGAGCTGCGATCGACCTGGCTGAAAAATATTCTGAAGTATACGCAGCGGTTGGCGTACATCCAAATGATGGTCTTTCATGGGATAAAGATTCCAAAGCTATATTGCGCGATTTAGCTTCCCAGCCAAAAGTGGTGGCGATCGGCGAGATAGGTCTCGATTACTACCGGGATCGAACCCGACATGATTTGCAAATAAGGATTTTTCATGAGCAGCTCAACCTGGCAGCTGAATTAAATTTGCCAGTTGTTGTCCATTGCCGTCAGGCAATGGAGGATGTCAAGGCGATATTATCTGAATGGCAGAATGGCTTGGTAAGATCTCAATCACCTTTAGCTGGGCATCCTGGTGTGCTGCATTCTTTTTCTGGTGATGAAAAGGATGCAGAGCAATTCCGAAAAATAAATTTCTTGGTTGGCATTACTGGTCCGGTGACATTTCAGAATGCAATTGAGCTGCAGGATTTAGTGATAAGATTACCTCTGACTGATTTATTAATCGAGACGGATGCACCATTCTTGACCCCTCATCCATTTCGAGGAAAGAGAAATGAACCGGCGAGAGTTAAGTTGGTAGCAGAAAAAATCGCCGAATTACATCAGGAAGCGTATAATGCTGTTACGGAAATCACAGCTTCTAATGCAGCACAATTATTTGGATGGTGAAATTCAATTGACTACAGCAACATTTTACACCCCAGTTCAGAATAGCATCCTCGAGGTTGAGTCAAAAATGCTCGAGGCTAGCAATGGACATCATCCGGATCTTGGGGCAGCATTAACTCATTTGCTCTCATCAGGAGGGAAACGAGTCAGACCAGCAGTTGCACTTCTTACAGGCGCCATGTTGGGTGCCGATCAAGAAAAAATCATTTCACTGGCAGCCTCAATAGAGCTTCTGCATACCGCAACCCTGGTGCATGACGATTTGATTGATGGTGCCTTCTTGCGGCGCGGGATTCCAACCTTAAACGCTGAGTGGACACCTGGCGCCACAGTGCTGACCGGAGATTTTATTTTCGCTTGCGCAGCGAAATTGGCAGCTCAAATAGAATCTGTAGAATTAATGTACCAGTTTGCTGAAACTTTGGCTACGATCGTAAATGGTGAAATCACCCAAATGTTCTCTCGTAATACAGGTTATGACTACGATGAATATTTGAATAGGATTTATGCAAAAACCGGTTCTTTGTTCGTTTTAGCCACAATTGCCCCTGCCATTCTCAGTCCGCTCCGTGAATCCACATATGAGGCTGCTAATGAATTTGGATATGGGATCGGTATGGCTTTTCAGATAATCGATGATGTGTTGGATTTCACGGGAAATCAATCCTCGGTTGGAAAACCGGTTGCGAATGATTTGCGCCAGGGTTTGATAACATTGCCCGCGATTTATTACCGCGAGATTAATCCAAATGACCCAAACTTGGAAGGCATCCTGAATGGAAAGAACATCGGGGAGGAGGGTCTGAATCAATTAGTGCAGGCGATTCAAACTAGCGGTGCTATCGAACGCTCAGTGAACCAAGCGAGAATATTCAGCGACCAGGCTCTGAACGCCTTGGAAACTTTACCTTTGACCCCTGAACATGAAGCACTGGAAAGCTTATCCAAGTATGTTGTCGACCGCCACCTATAATGACAAAAATCGGAAAGAGATGGCATCCAAATTCTGATCCCTTTTTTATATTGACTGTATCAATTTCAGGTGATATATTTAGCCCAATATGCAGAAAATGAGTGTCTCGGAATTTAGCAAATACAATAACGACACTAATCCTACAACCAATACGGGCGTGGGTAATTTCATGCATTGAATTATTCAAAGCATATCCCAAATTACCTGGAGTAACTCAGCGCCCCGAAAATCCGGGGTGTTTTTCTTTCTTTTCAGACACGATTTATAAGGAGTCAGGCAATGAAGAATTTTATTTCACATGAAACCCCGTCATATGCAGTTCCTGAGGAGACTCTGGTTCCGGTAAGTGAACATCTTCGAAAACTCACACCAATACCACCATCAAGAATGTTCTTAATCAATAAATCGCTGGTCGTATACAGAGAAAAGAATCCTGGCAGCCCAACTTATGATGCCTCCCAAGGAGATGGGGGTGCAAGCTTGTCTGGTACTCCGGTTGAAATCCTCGAACGTGCTGCTCAAATGCAGATAGAGAATGGCACTGCTTACGACATGCCATTTGGTACGAAAGAATTCCGAAGATCTGTATTGGAAGATTATTGGAAACTGGATCCTGCCTTGGGTATTGAACCAGGCAATATCATTGGAACAGCAGGAGGGCGGGATGCACTGGTGAAAGCATACCGCGCAATGCTCGCCCTTGGTCATGGTCGCCAAGGAGATGTTCTGGTTGTGTCAAGAGTCCCCTGGATCTCATATAATTGGGGACCTTATGGTGTTGGGGCAAATGTATTATGGTCACCAGGTCACCCGGATGAGGGTTGGGTCTATTCAGAAGACTCAATAAATGCTTGTGCAGAATATGTAGCGAAAACCGGGCGAAGAATCGCAGGTCTGGTGATAACATGCCCTGATAATCCAACGGGGTTAACCATCCCTGCTGAAAAGCAAGCGCGATTAGCGAAAGCAGCGTTAAAAGCCGGGGTTGCCTATGTGCTTTTTGATTGGATGTACCATTTTGTGACCGATGAAAGTCCGATGGATTTGAATTCATTCCTCGGGTACTTCGAACCTGAGGAGAGAAATAGACTCATGTTCCTGGATGGTCTCACAAAAAGTTTGGGCGCTTCAAACATTCGCAATTGTCACCTAATCGCATCTGAAGAGGTTACGAAGTATATCGTTGCCTATGCCTCCCATAGTGTTATGCCCTCGTATTATTCACTGGCTGTGGGTATTGCGGCTTATCAAATGGGGTACGAAAAAGCTTCTCGACCAATAGTTGATCCAACCAATGCCAGTCGAAAAGTGCTTCAACAATTTCTCGAAGACAATGGAATAAAGCATATCATTGGTAAAGGCTATTACGCTTTTATTAATGTAAGCGATTGGTTAAAAGCATCTGGTTGGAAAGATTCGGAACCACTGGGTCAATATTTGGCTGAAGACCACGGCGTGGCTATAGTCCCCGGAGCATTCTTTTCACCATTTGGTGGCGATTGGATTCGTTTTTCATATGCAACACCTCCTGAACGGACTCTTGGAGCTGCAGAACGATTATTGGAAGGTCTCAACGAAATGAGTGATAGTTAATCTAAATTAAAAGGTGATATATGACCTATTATTCGGATTTTTCTGAAAAATTCTTGCTCGCTCGGGAAGCATCCAGTGGAGCAAAACCTGAGGGTGGTTTATCTGGTTTTGAGATTGAATGGAATTTGTTGGACTCCCAATTCCACCCACTATTAACAGTTGGGTCTGGTCCCTACCAACGGTCTTTTGTGGATTACCTGCGTACTGACTTTATTTCTCCGCGATTCAAAGATTACAGCCAGCTGGAAGTATTTCATTGGATGATCGAATGGGCGACGCGACCCTATTACCACCCTCAATCAGCGGTATATGAAGCAAGACTGATGGAGGCAATATTAATTAACGCTTTGTTCCGTGCCAGTCAGAAATTCGATGATAGGCTCTACATGTGGCATGGAAATTTACCATTCAAAACCCATGTAGATCATGATTCGATTCCTGGTTCCTGGCACCTGGCAAAACGTCGATATTTGGAGCGATGTATTTCTCTTTATGGAGATTCTCTGGCAACAACAGGCACACATACCAACCTTTCATTACCAGATGCCCTTTTTGAGTGGGATTATTTGCAGCTTCCAAAATCTGATCGCACTGGTGGGGAGAGACCGCCAGTACATCTTGATGAATATAAGAGCGAATTCTACATTTCTGCCACCAGATCAATGCGTGCCTTTGCCTGCCTGTTCATCGCAACCAGCGCGGCGACTCCATTTCTAGCTGGTTCTAAAAACAATCAGCCAGTTGTATATCTTTCTAAATACGATTCTCTACGAAATCTTACCTTTCCAAATTCACTTGAATTGGATAAACCTGATTTATATCAATCACTTGATTCGTATCTAAATATTTCCTATGACTTGGTCCGGAGGGGAATCCGATTTGGGAACAATAATTGGACACCAACACGTGCCAGGTCTTTCGCTGAGCCAGTTGAACGGTTAATCGACTTAACCAGTGACCAGCTGCATGATTTGTATGGCAAAGGTTTGTTCGTGTTAGGTAAAGATCAACCATTGGAGGACATGGTCAATGAGATAGAAATGCAAAATTTGTTGGCCCGGATCAACCTTCCCATGGAGCGATTGGAGGTTCGCACAGATGATGGAGGTAATGACTTAGAGACAGATATAGCAAATATTACTCTAAAGTACCTGTTGTTATTAAAATTCTATGCTGATCATGAGTTTACCAAACACTTTCAATATGATTCTCAAGATGTAGAACGATCAAGGAAGAACGAAGAACTAGCTTCAAAATTTGGACTGCGTGCTCAAATTCAAAATCCGTTCAGCAAAGGACCAGAATCCATGCGAGATTTCCTTTCATGGACCTTAGCCCAGGTAGAACCACTTGCAGAGGCTCTAGGATATGCTGATGACCTGGAACCACTCCGGGACATGTCTTCTGGAGGTCCAAACCAGGCCGAGAAATTGCGAGCTTTCGTCTGTGAGCAAATCGGTAATAATTCTCTTGAGAATTGCGAACAAATACCAGTGCCAGTGGAAATCCTAAAAGAATTGGCTGAAGCACGTGAAGACCAGGTAAAACAAAATGTAGAGATGATCGCTGAGATTTTTCCATCGCTGGGAGAAGACAGCCAAAAATTGGCTGAGATGCTCCAATACTCTCGTGAAGACGTTCATCTTGATCCCCTAGCTCCAATTCGTTTCCGACCTCGCCCTGAAGCAATGATTGAGGTGTCTTACCCGGACAAGACCAGCGAGATCATCAGTCTTGCCAAGCAATTAATAGAAATCCCATCCGTAACTGTTGGGGGTGAGATACGGTTTGAGGAAGTATTTCGAGCCGGGATATTTATTTTTGATTACTTAAGAAACCATGGTCTCGAGGTCCGTTATTTCAATCAAAGTGAGTATCCTGCAATTTTGGCAAGCTTCGATTCACAAGGGTCAGCTCCGGTTATGTTATCTGCACATTTTGATGTCGTAGCTCCGGAACCAGATGAAACCCAATTTATACCTCTACAGGAGGGTGATTATCTTTGGGGTAGAGGTTCTGCTGACATGAAGACCGTTTTAGCTACATATCTTGTTTGGATGAAAGACCAAGTAAACAGGGGAGCACCCTATCCTGGAATTAATCTGCTCATGGTTGGTAATGAAGAGATAGGTGAACATGATCCAATGGGCTCACCGCATGTATTAAGGCTATTAAAACATGAAGGATACGAACCAGAATTGTTCATCGCTGGTGAACGTACTGGTGAGCGTGGTGATGAATTGTGGGGGCAGATTTGTATTGAAAACCGGGGAGTGATGCGCTTCGAGGTTATCGCCAGAGGAGAAAAAGGGCACAGTGGATTGGCAGCCCAAAGCAAAGATATTTCAACAAGGTTGTTAAAAGCCAGAAGCGATATCGCGGAGCTTTTGGAATCTCATTTAACATTGTCATCAAGCGATTCCTGGCGCTCGCAGGTTACATTTCCCTTCATCCAAATTGGTAAACCAGGTATTTATAATATCCGCCCTGATTTAGGTAGATTGGGTGTTGAAATACGTCCTATCCCTCAGGATGACATCGATCTACTAATTCACGATTTGGATAATTATTGTCGTGCTCACGATCTTGAGCTATTAATAACTGTAATGGAAAACGGGATCGCCTGCGATCCTCAAAATCCGTATTTACTCCAACTGATGGATGCATTTAGAAGAACATCAAAAATGGATCCTGATATTGGAAAGAAGCTCCCAGGAACGAGTGCCCGGTTTGCACCCAGAGGCCAGGGAATTGTTTGGGGTCAAAGCGGATTAAATCCACATGCCAAAGATGAGCGGCATTACATCCCCAGCATTTTGCCTTATTACCAGGTGTTGGAGAATTTTTCAGAGCTACTTCGACAGGTATAATTGACAAAAATGATCAGGCATAGTAACATTTTGCGGCTTGACATATCGGCGAGGTAGCTCAGTCGGCAGAGCAGAGGACTCATAAGCCTTGTGTCGTGGGTTCAAGTCCCACCCTCGCCACTTTTGTTTTTATCGGTGTTTGTCCGTTTTTACTCTCCAATTGGATAATTGACAAGTAATATAATCCCTTGGTCCTGTTAAGGACATTTTTCATGACCAAGGTTTGAGTTATTTCTTTTTCGGTTCAGCCTTCGCAGCTTCCCGTCGAACTTTTTCTTTTGCATCACGTCCAGCCACCATTCTTGCATGAAAGGCAGCTTTCTCTTCTGGTGTCAATTCGCGCTTAGCTCGTCTTTTTTTGATAGTCTTCTTTCCGGTTATCCGGGCAGCCAATTAATTAAAGGTAACAGTGTCATTCAAGGTGGTCTCAAATTTAATACAGCGACTTTCCAATTCATCCAAGCGATTTATTTTCAAGTCAGTATCATCTGCTGGGGCAGATTCCTCGATTACATCTGGGATCTCGCTAGATTTCTTCATTTCACCCTCCTTGGTTTGAACGAATTAATTCGATGGCCTCAGAAGAGCAAATTTGAGATTTAGGATTAATACAACAGACTCTTGTGATCTGCCCCCGAACACGATGCGTAAATAATCAGCATTCCAGCAAGATCTACGATCTACCGTGTTCGAGCAAGAGCCGATCTTCAGAATTTATTCAATCTGGAGTTGACACAATATGGTTAGTGTCCACCTTAATTATCTTAAAAGGTTTATAATGTAAACCGGGAATACCTTTGATAAAAATTGTTTTCAAATAAGGAACATTAGAGATGAAGAAGATTTTCAAGTGGATTGGTATTGTTCTGGGCTCACTGCTTGGTTTGGTGCTTATTGCAGGATTTGTTTTTTTCTTGATTGGAAATGCCCAACTCAATAAAACGTATGATTTTCCTCCGTCGAATATAACCATCCCAACGGATGAAACCAGCATTGAATTTGGACGACATCGGGTGGAGACTCTTTGTGAAAGTTGCCATGGTCAGGGTCTCAGCGGCAGCAACATGCTTGACGATCCAATGATGGGAATTCTTGACGCTGCAAACCTGACAACGGGCGAAGGCGGAATTGGCCAAGAATATAGTTCGGATGAAGATTATGTCCGCGCCATCCGGCATGGTATTGATCCTGATGGCAAACCAATTTTTATGCCGGCAGTCAATTCAACTTCACATTTAAGTGATGAGGATTTAGGGGCAATCATTGCCTACCTCAAAACCATCCCACCTTTGGATAACGTGACAGCTGGACAGCGCCTCAAGCCTGTGGCGAAGATAATGATGGGTGCAGGTCAGTTCCCAAAATTACCAGTGGAAGTGGTAAGTCATGACATACACGTCACTGCTCCTGAGCGCAGTGTTAGCGTGGAGTATGGAAATTACCTTATCAGCACCAATGACTGTCGCGATTGCCATGGGCAGGACCTCGCAGGTTCAGAATTTCCAGACCCAACCATCTATCTGATTACGCCGAACCTGACTCCCGGTGGTGAAGTTGGCTTATGGTCAGAAGAGGATTTCATCAATACTATTCGAACTGGCGTTACGCCTGGTGATTATCATCTGAACGAACACATGCCCTGGGAAACCTACAGACTGTTTAGTGATGATGAATTGAAGGCAATTTATGTGTACTTGCAATCGCTTCCAAAACTAGAACAATTCATCCCGTAAACAAAATGGAATATTTGAGAGCTTATAGGAATTAATGAATTCAGGTGGAATATCAATCAATTTAAAAGGATTAATTCGGACCGTATAAATACACGTCAACCTCCGGTTCAGCAATTGAAAGAGAAACCTAATGGTCGAGCTGAAAGTTTTCAGCAGCCGCAGTAAAATCAAGGAAGGTAAAGCTGATGAATTCATGAAGCATTATCGGGAAAGTGTTCTGCCGATAATGACTAGTAAACCACACGTAGTTGTCCAGCTTGCGAACGAAAATGAGGATGCCAAAATTCAAGATGCTTGATCGTGAACAATATGCTCATGGTTAAAGCCCTCCATATGATAGCCTAAATCCAGCTGGGGAATCTTCTCGGCTGCCTTGGCAATTCTGATCATGGAGAGATAACTCACCGGTCCCAGCAATACAGACAAATCGTACACTGGGGGGCCTAGCAGGATCGCAAATCCTGCGACCTAATAAGAGACTGGGGTTATAAACCCCCTGGGCGCTATAAAATTATTTTGACCCTACAGCCAGCGCCATATGACATTGTTTTACCGCCACAAATACAGGTTTTATCGAGAGAAACTGCCACCATTTTGCGGCTTGGTTTTAGCGAGGTTGCCCAGTCAGCAGAGCAGAGGACTTGTCGTGGGTTCAAGTCCCACCCTCGCCATTTTTTGTTTTTATCGATTTTATCCCGCTTCTACTCCCAACCTATTAAATTGTGTATTTATATAATCCCTAAGTTCTGAAATAAAAACTTATATAGGACTAGGGAGATAATAATCCCGAGAACAAGACATTGGATTTATAACTTTTTAGCTTTAGCCTTGGCAGCTGCCTGTCGAGCTTTTTCTTTTACTTGACGAGCTGCCACCATTCTTGCATGAAAGGCAGCTTTCTCTTCTGGTGACCATTCGCCCTTAGCTCGTCTTTTTTTGACAACCTTCTTTCCGGTAAACCGGGCAGCCAATGTATCAAAGGTAACAGTATCCTTCAATGAGACCTCTAGCTGAGTACACCGTTCTTCTAATTCCTCAAGATGCTTCAAAATCGAGTAAATTTCAATTGCTGGTGCCTGATCCTTGATTTTGGCTCGAGTCTCTTTTGAGTCGTTCATTTTGATCTCCTTATATGTCTAATTTCATTACGCGTGACTGAGCGTAGTTAATAAAGAACAAGGAGACAAGCGGTCTTGAGGCCTCTAATCCAATATTAATTTACCCACACTTCTCAAACTGGATCGACAAGCATCAGCAGACCATGACTGATCTCAAAGGTAAGGAAATAAGGAAATAAAGAAGAACGTTGCCCCTAGTTTTAGGAATAATGGTGTAGAAATTGGGTAATATGCCAACTTCCAAAATGCCTTAAAACAGCTGTGATTTTCCCACT
>DATKXE010000291.1:0-8952 GCA_035529195.1 Anaerolineales bacterium | reverse complement strand
CACATGATGAATCTGCGCAAGAAAATTGAAATTGATCCAGCTCAACCCCGCTATGTGCAGACAGTCTATGGGGTGGGTTATAAATTTGAAGATGGGGCCTATGTATAACAGCCTGCGCTTACGGCTACTGTCAATCACGATCATCGTGCTGGTGGTGGCGGTTGGAACGGTGGCCTTTTTTGCGAGCCAGTCGACATCGAGCGAGTTCCGGCGCTCCCTGCAGGGCATTTTAGATTATCCCAATCTCAATATTGAAACCAAGATCAACACGATCAACAAGCTGCTTGCATCCAGGGGTGGAGAACGGACCATCTGGCAGGATCTGCAGGCAATGCTGGAAGGGATGGAGCGCACTTCCAATGCCAGGTATGTGATCGCAGAGCTGGATGGCAGGGTGATAGCTGACTCAACGGGTGATTTAATTGGTGAACAGATCAACACAGCCCTCTCAAAGCCATTTGCAGCCTTCCTGATTGAAAAGAGACCGGTGCTGGCTTATATCGTACCGATTGAGAACTACGACCTGACGACGATCGAAACCCAATTTAACACTTCAGTCAACCGTTCACTTTTGATCGCCATCGCCCTGGCAGGGATGGTGGGTCTGCTGCTGACCTATTTCCTCTCGCGAAGCATATTACAACCCGTCGATGATTTAATATCTGCGGCGCGTGCGATGGAAAAGGGGGACCTCAGCCAGCGGGTAGCCGTGAGAACCAAGGGAGAACTTGGCGAATTAGCGCATGCTTTTAACGCTATGGCAGAAGGATTAACGCGCCTCGAACAGCTGCGCCAAAATATGGTCACTGACGTGGCTCATGAATTACGAACACCTCTTTCAAATGTGCGCGGCTATCTAGAGGCGCTGAGTGATGGTGTGGTGGAACCAACCCCTGAGATGATCGCCTCGATTTATGAGGAGGCCATGCTGCTCAACCGGCTGGTCGATGACCTGCAGGAGTTAGCCATGGCAGAAGCCGGGCAGCTGAAGCTGGTTTGCCAGCCCGTGGATATCCAAGAGCTGATCGAGAAAGCCATCCAGTCACTGATTTCTCAAGCGATCGAGAAAGAAATCCAGCTGCTGGCCGATCTCCCGGATGACCTGCCGCTGGTTGAAGCCGATGCTGAACGACTGGGGCAAGTGCTCAGGAATCTCCTGAAGAATGCGATCATCAACACTCCAGCTGGCGGAAAAATCACAATCCAGGCGCGCGCGCTCGATTCGCAAGTCGAGGTGAGTGTCCAGGACAATGGTTTAGGAATTTCGGCGGAACACCTGCCATATGTGTTTGAGCGCTTCTACCGGGTTGACCAATCACGCGCCCGATCGACTGGCGGCGCGGGGCTCGGGTTGGCGATCGTCAAGCAGCTGGTAGAAGCTCAGGGAGGCCAGGTGGCGATCGACAGCCACATTAATTCAGGCACAAGAGTCACTTTTACCTCTCCCATCGCTGATCTACAATCTTCCTAATTCCTGTTCTCGGCAGTCTTCACAGCTGTGATTTTTTTTGATGCCTCGGCCGGGTGAATATTCACCTGAGGTATCCCTTGCGTCGATTGCCGGGAGGCTTTACAATTAATCAAACAATTGTTCTGGTATCAGCAGCCACCTGCGGCTAAGACACAGAAATTTTTGCCCCTTATGAGTCTCGATTTCCAATCCATTCGCCAACAAGTTAGGCAGTTAGGGGAAACTGCAGTAATTCGTGAACGCGAGCTGCGCGATCGAAAAAAATTAGCTCTCGATTTACTTGAAAGCAATTCCCAGGACCTGACCGGTTTGAAACAGAAAGTGAAGGATGTGGTTCGCAACCATGACCCAGCTTTGCGATGTGCCTTACCCGTTATTGAATCCCTGACTATATCGGCCCCGCTGCCAACTCATCCTGACGAGATCACTGTGCTGGCAGCAGATGGTTCACAAATAACACCCGATCGCCATGCAGAGGTCAACTTCGCGGTGGTCAATGTTGGCGCGATCCAGATGCGCCGGGGTTCTTCTGAGCCGCCGACTACCAGTATCACCAGCCAACTGCTTTATGATGAGCAGCTGTACTCGACCACGGGGACGATCAGCGAAGCCAACCTGGCGCTGAAGCGTGATCTGAATGAGCGCATGATCCTGGGCAGATTGGCTGAAGAGGCGCCGCCTCCCGTGGTGGCGTTCACAGATGGCCCGATGGAGTTGTGGGGTGGAAAAAGTGGGGACAGCGAGGAAAGAGCTGATTACCAAGAAAGCCTTAAGAGCTACCTGGAAGCACTAACCCGGCTGGATGATCTAAGCGTGATCACTGGCGGTTATGTGGATAAACCAGCCGCCAACCTGGTTGTGCGGACTTTAGAGGTGGCCATGACTCCGCAAGTGGAGCTGCCTCAAATAAAAAACCTGCGTCCCTTACGCGGAATAACGGATATATCCGTATTCAGGGAGATCTTAGCCGCGGGAGAACGATCCTCAGTTTTCGCGATACAGTCACAATCAGCGAAAAAGTATAAAGGTGGTCTGAAGCTGCACTTTTTTTATCTCAATGTCGGACATCCCGGTAGACCTTATGTGGCGCGGGTGGAAATTCCGGCCTGGGTCGCCGAAGATCAAGGCAATCTGGACATCCTGCATGCCGTACTGATTGACCAATGCCGGGTGATGGGAGTGCGCCCATACCCGTACCTGCTGCACCGGGCTCACGAAACGGCTGTGGTTAAAATACCGGAGAAGGAGCAGGTGACTTTAATGATTGCTCAAGAGCTGCGCCAACGAGGGTTGACGGTCGGTGAGCTTTCACATAAACAATCTGCCAAGCAATCTGAAGGGAGAGCGAGGTATGAATGAAGATGGCAATTGAAATCGGCCGCTTACTGCGGGCCGGGACCACTGGTTTTGTGGCTGGCTGCCGGGTTTCCCAAATAGATGCCCCGTCATTTGGTGCATTAGTGCGGGCACCAGTAGAGGCCGGCTACCAGATCTACGGTCTGATTTATGACATCCACATCGATGATGATGGGTTAGTACGCCAGCTCGTTACAACTGAAGGCATCGATGAAGCCGTGATCGCAGATAACCGCGTAAATCGCAATGTACCCATCGAGATGAGCGTGCTGGCGGTAGGCTACCAGCAGAATGGAAAACTATTCCACTTGCTGCCGCCCCGTCCTGCATTGAGTTTGGATGCGATCTATTTGTGCGACGATCAGGAACTGCGGGATTTTACAAACACAGGGCGATTTGGTTATTTCCGCCACCTCCTGCGCTCAAATGAACTCCCGGTGGGAGATTTACTGGCAGCACACATCAATCAGGTTCAAGAGGTGCAGGTGGAGGCGGGTAATGAAAATTGGGCTGTGGAAGCTACACAGGAGTTAATTGTCTTGCTGCGGGATGATTATGCGACCTTGATGCGCGTGATCAGCACCCTGGCGGATGCGATACCTGAAACCTGGGAGGGGGTGAGATGATGGCAGAGTATATTGGCTATGTGGTGGGGGGTGGTTTGAAGGAGAACCTGAGTGTACGCCTAACCGTACCAGCGAACCAAGTCCAGGAAGGTGCTTTTGCGGTGATCGAGAGCGGCGAATGGCAGTTTTACGGTTTGGTGACGGATTTACTCCTGGGTGCTACCGATCCCCGATTTGCTGACGAGCAGAGCGAAGCGCGCCTGCCAATAGATCTGGCCAACCTGCTGCACGGGCAGACCCTGTACACAAATTTAGAGGTTTTACCAGCCTTGATGCTCGAACGGGGCCCCGAATTGGACAGCGTGGAATACCAGACCTGGCAGGCGGAAATCGATGCGGGAACCCGAGCTCAGCCGCGGCCCCTGCCAGTTAAAACCATCCCACCGCACCATGCCGGTGTGCGCATGGCGAATGCCGGCGATATCGCAGAGATATTTGGCAATGCGGGCAAGGAAGGCAATTTTGTGATCGGCTACACTCGCGAGCAGGCACACCCGGTCTGCTTGAATTTAGATAAATTTGTCCAGCGCTCGTCGGGTGTCTTCGGAGCCACCGGGTCGGGGAAATCCTTCTTAACCCGTCTGGTGCTGGCTGGGATGATCCACTATAACCGGGCTTCGGTGCTGGTTTTTGACATGCACAATGAATATGGCTTTGACGATACGGCCTCAGATACCGGTGAGCGCGTGGTTGGCTTGAAATCCAAGTTCCCCAGCCGGCTGCGGGTGGTGGGGTTGGGGCAAGGGGCACAAATTCGCGGGCAGACACCGGATTTCAATCTCGAGATCGCCATGCAGGACATCCAGCCAGAGGATATCGAGCTGCTGATGCGGGAGCTTGATTTGAAGGAAACCACGGCCACCACTTTAGATGCCTTGATCACCGATTTTGGTCGTGGGAGCTGGTTTACAGAATTCCGCCAGATGAAAATTGGTGAAATAGTTTTAACCGATGAAGGAAAAAAAATACCTGCCCCTGGAAGTGTGGCTGCGTGGGCAAACTCCATGGGTGTTAATGTGTTAGCTGCTGAAGGGCTGCATAATAAGTTACGCCGAGTATTTAATTTACCTTATGTAGTGGAAAAACCAGCCGCAGATACGATCGGTGAAATTACCAAAGCACTTGAGGCAGGGCAGCATATCGTACTCTCCTTTGGAAAGAATGAATCTGATCTTGATTATCTACTGGTGAGCAACCTGCTCACCCGGCGCATCCGGCAAGCCTGGGAAAAGCAAACCAACGAGTACCGCACGAGCGGTGAAGGTGAACCACGACCGCTGGTGATCGTCCTGGAAGAAGCACATAAGCTGCTCAACCGGGAAATGGCCGCCCAGACCACATTCAGCACCATCGCGCGTGAAATGCGTAAGTATTACGTCACCTTGCTGATCGTCGACCAGCGCCCATCACAGATTTATGATGAGGTTATGTCGCAGCTGGGAACGCGTATTTCGGGCTGGTTGGGCGACGAGGATGACATCCGGGCAGTGCTATCAGGTCTTGCGGGACGGGAAGCATTGCGGGGTATGCTCGCCCGGCTGCAGCCCAAGGAGGAGGTCCTGCTACTTGGATGGGGGGTGCCGATGCCGCTGCCGATCTCCTCGCGCCGTTATGATGCCGATTTTTGGCAGGAGTTGTTAGGAGGTCCGGCTGGTAAACGGGGTGAAGCAGAAATATTAAAGGAACTAGGCTTCTAAATGGATAGCCGAGCACTGCTTTTATTGGCGACTTCAAATTGTGTTGCTATCTGCGAACCAATTGGACATGACTGGCGGGTAGTCAGGCGCGATTTGATGGGTAATTTCGCTACCAGCGTGATCGCTCAAGGGGATCGGATACTGGTTAGTACGCGCGTGGGTATTTACCGATCTGAAGATAGAGGCGACTCCTGGAAAGCGGTTAACAATGGATTGACGATCCGTCATATTCGATGGTTAGCCGCTCACCCGGATGACCCTGGGCGTATATTTGCGGGTAGTGAACCGGCAGGAATTTTCCTGTCTTTGGATGGGGGTCATTCCTGGCGGGGCTGCCCAGAAGTGGAAGAGATTAGGGACATGCAAGGGTGGTACCTGCCTTATTCCCCAGAAGCTGGCTGCGTGCGGAGTTTTGCATTTTCCGGTGCACGTGCTTATGCAGCTGTCGAGGTGGGGGGCACCCTGGTCTCTGGCAATTACGGGGAGGCGTGGGAATTAGGCGAGAAATCCAAACCTGCTGGCAGCAGCATCCACCCGGATGTACATTCGATCGCTACCCATCCCGCATCTTCAAACCTGATTGCGGCCCCGAGCGGAGGTGGTTTTTACTATTCCGCGGATGGCGGGGCGACCTGGGAGAACCGCGCCCCGGATAGCTACTGCAGAGCCGTTTGGTGGGATGCAGCAGATGCTGATCACATGCTGCTGGGAAGCGCGGACTGGGTGGACAGGAATGGCCGCATTGAAGAGACCAGGGATGGCGGCATTACCTGGAGCCTGGCCTCAAAGGGGCTCGACTTACCCTGGAGGACACAGATGGTTGAACGCTTCACCCAGGTTGGGGATAACCTATTGGCGGTGCTTTCGGATGGCGAATTATGGATCAGCTCCATAGATCAAATTGCCTGGCGAAGGATTTTACCCGAGGTGCGGGATGTAAAAGCTGCCAGCAATCTCTGGTTGACTAATTGAGGAATTAGATGGAAAAATTATCTGGCAAAGTAGCGATCATCACCGGTGGGGGTACCGGCATTGGCAGAGGGGTGGCACTCATGCTGTCTGCGCAAGGCTGCAAAGTAGTGCTGTGTGGGAGGCGGAAAACACCGCTGGAAAATACGCTGGAAGTTATTCAAGAGCAGGGTGGCCAGGCAACGACTTTAACAGCGGATGTGTCGAATGAGAGTGATGTTGAGCGCCTGGTTAATAAAGCCAGGGATGATTATGGCAGGATTGATATCCTGGTAAATAATGCCGGCATCGGTGGGGGCGACCAGATCCATGCCCATGATATCCACACCTGGGACCAGGTCATGGCTGTCAATTTGCGAGGCCCATTCTTAACTGCCCGGGCAGTTTTACCGTTGATGCGGGCTCAAAAACAAGGGCATATTATCAACATCAGTTCTGAGTCTGGTTTGGAATATTACGAGGGAAATGGTGCCTACGGTGTCGCTAAACATGGTCTAAATGCATTAGGCGAATTTATCCAACGAGAAAATCAAGGATTTGGGATACGCGTGGATACGATCTGCCCAGGAATGGTGATCACTGAGATGACCCAAAATTCTACAGGTCTGGATCACAGCAAGTGCCTGTACCCGGATGATATTGCCGATCTGGTCCAGTGGCTGTTGACCCGGCGAGCGAATATCAAGATCGGCACCCCGATCTTAATCCAAACTATGGAAAACCCCTGGGAGTGAGATCGCGATCCTGTCAGGCATGAACAAAGAGGGATTGCAGATCGATAAATTTATTGCGCCAACCCAATTCTCCCTGATATAGTATCAAGCCTGGTGATCCAGGATGGTAAAACTAATCCTCCTGGTATACATTTCAAGTAAGCAATATCCTGGCAATCAGAGTTTCTAGATCAGAAGGCAGCTTGAACAATGAAACTGGCAACATTGTGTTATCTCAAGGTGGATGGCAAGACTCTGATGATCCACCGCATTAAGAAAGCGAACGATATGCACCAGGGGAAATGGAATGGATTGGGCGGCAAACTTGATCCTGGTGAAACTCCCGAGGAATGTGCCATCCGCGAGGTGCGCGAAGAATCTGGCCTGACAATCATTGATCCGCTTTGGAAGGGATTGCTCACATTTCCGAAATTTGCTAAAAATGAGGATTGGTATGCATTTGTTTATGTAGCCAGGAAGTTCCGGGGTCAATTGATCGATTCAAGCGAG
This sequence comes from Anaerolineales bacterium, assembly GCA_035529195.1. Lineage (GTDB taxonomy): Bacteria > Chloroflexota > Anaerolineae > Anaerolineales > UBA4823 > PFL25. The sequence goes on along the minus strand of DATKXE010000291.1, from coordinate 1,610 downwards.
GGGATCTTAGAATGGATCGATGATCAGCGATTACTGCAGCTTGATCTGTGGGCAGGGGATTTAATATTCTTACCCTGGTTGGAGCAACCCGGATTCTTCTCGGGAAAATTTGTTTACCAGGAAGGGCAATTGATGGAATACAGCACTGTATTTTATGATAGCCCTCTGAAAAATATAACCACCACACCAGCAGCAAGAAAAACCTGATGAGCGCAAAAGAGAAGGTCTATGAACTTAAAGCTGCCAGAGCCATGGCCTTGAATGCCCAGCAGCTGATTGAACCATACCAGCAAGATAGAGAACCCGCAAATCAGCAGGTTATTTATCAAACTGTACAAAGCCTGGGTTGTGTGCAGATCGACACTTTACATGTCGTGGCGCGCAGCCAATACCTGGTTCTTTGGAGCCGGCTGGGGAGTTATGATGCGGCTGATTTTGACCGTCTTATTTACCAACCGGATCAGAGGCTCTTGTTTGAGGGCTGGCAGCACGCAGCCTGCTTCATCCCCCTGGTCAATTACCGTTATCAGCTGCCCCGCATGCAGTCTGTGCAGCAAAAACATTTGGAATCGAGTGAATGGTTAGCAGATCCTGCGAACCAAGAGCTGTGCCGATCGGTTCATGAACGAATCAGAGATGAAGGCCCATTACGAGCCCGAGATTTTGAATACCATGGTCTCAAGAGAAGCGGTTGGTGGGATTGGAAACCTGCAAAGAATGCGCTGGAGCACCTGAATGCCTGGGGAGATCTAATGATCACGGATCGGATCAATTTCCAGCGGGTATATGATTTGCGCAAGCGGGTACTCCCGGAATGGGTTGAGGTTGATGAACCGACCCAAGAAGAACGTGACCGCTACTGGTTAGAACAAGGTGTTCGGGCGCTGGGGATTTGCCAGCCGCTTCAGGCGGCGGATTATTCTTATCGTAAGCGGAATGGTGTGAGAGGTTATATCCGAGATATGCTGAAGGAGGGGATATTCATTGAGGTAAAAGTGCGTGTTATTAACGGCAGTATTGAACCTTTCATCGTTCACCGCCAGCAGCAGCACCTGCTGGATGAAGCAGCTGCCGGAGATATCCTGCCCCGGCGCACAACCTTCTTAAGCCCATTCGATAATCTTTTCTGGGCGCGCGGGCGGGATGGGCAGTTTTGGGATTTTCGGAACCTGCTCGAAGCTTACAAACCAGCCCCGACTCGGATATGGGGATATTTCAATATGCCGGTGCTCTACCATGATCAGCTGATCGGCAGGATCGACCCAAAGGTGGATCGCAAGAATTCGAAGCTGATTGTAAGATCTTTTTTCCTTGAAGAAGGAGTCGAGCTGCACGATGATTTAATCACCGGATTGGCACAGGCTTTCCGGTCGTTTATGAGTTTTCACCAGGCTGAGGAACTGGTATTTGAAAGAAAACTTGATGCAAGGTTGGGAACCAGAATAGCGGCGCGGTTATAGATTCACCCGCTGTAGTGGTATGTGGATAGCTGTCAATGCCTCAGAGTGAGAAGAGGGGGTCCAAATCTATATTGATTTACTCCAGCGCGCAATCACGTCTACTGCGACCAATCATTATTTGGGGATTAGCACATATGAGCAAAATCATTC
>DATKXE010000290.1:0-5129 GCA_035529195.1 Anaerolineales bacterium | reverse complement strand
CTTGATGGAGGCAGGATGGGTAACAGGGCTGAAAACCGCGGCATCAACTGCGGTTACTGCCGAATTTCTATCCCGGGAAAATCCTCAATCAGCCGTAGTTTTTGGAGCCGGATCATTGGGCAGAATGCATTTGCGCGCACTTGATTCAATTTTCCAGCTAGAAAACGCCTATGTGATTGATCTCTTCCCGGAAATTGCAGAAGACTGTGTCCGGGAATTAAAAAATGAGGTTGACTATACTCTCTCAGCAGTCAACCTGGAAGATCGCGAAAAAGCCGTACGTCGATCGGATATCATCTTCACTGTTACGACAGGAGATCAACCTCTGGTTGAGCGTGCCTGGCTCAAAGATGGAGCTTTTGTCGCTCGGCTTGGTTCTTACCAGGAAGTTGCATACGATGTGATCACGGACGCAGATCAAGTGATCGTCGATAACTGGTATTACGTCAGTCCACGAATTCCTGAAATAGTACATCTAAGCCAGGAAGGTCATTTTGGATTTGAAGACATTTCCGCTGAGTGGCCTGATATCGTCGCCGGAAAAAAACCTGGACGAAGAAACCAGGACGAGGTTATCGTTTATATCGCTTTGGGGATTTGGGGAGAATATGCCGCTATCTTGCCAGAGGTTTATCGAAAGGCCATCAGCATGGGTTTGGGAACTAAGATGCCTTGCTCATACTACAAATAACGGTTGTTGAATCGAGGCTAGAATGCGTTATTCATCCGTGGTTCAACATTCTTCTGCCATCAATTTTTTCTTATCGCTGGTTGGCGAACTACAATTGAGAACTGGCTAACTTATATCCTTGGAGCTGCCAGGCGATTCTATCCCAAGCTCATTTAATTCCTTTCTTATAACCCACGGGTCAGATTCAGCAGCTTTGAGAGGTTTTGGATCTTTACTTGAGGTGCCAGATTCCCATTCATCGATAAACTTGCGCATCAACATTTCAAAGGTCATAATTGGCGCAACTTTCCCAATCATGTTAACTTCTAAACCCGATTGATGCCGGTTCCATAATGATCTCAGGCAGTGTGGGTTAAAGAACCCTCGAGACAGGGATCTTTCACCCAATAGGATCTCCTCTCCCCATTCGCGCAGTTCTCCCCTCAACCAGTTTTCGTAATCTGCATATAGGGTCGGGTAATCTGGGAATAACTGCGCATGATGACGGTTAACATATGATTTTGTGGAGTTGCCCACTTTGGCAACCATATGGGTGAGATCACTATTAGTGATCGGTAAATTATCTTTATCATACGGGATTTTGCTTAAATGTTTCAATCGATCCAATACGACACCTCGTCTCAACCTGCGCTTGAACAACATCTCAGGAGGTAAGGCGTATACAAATTTAAAATAATCATAATCATAAAATGGGAAACGCTGTTCGAATGCAGCCCGATGGAAGATAGTGAAATATTGGAAAAGTCTGCGATCTGGATTTCGGAGGGCAAAATAGGCTGCTCTTTGATAGTATGGGAGGTGATCATAAAGCGCCAATTCCTCCAGGAAAGAATCATAAGCAAGACCGTCCATCTCTCTGGCATATTTGGGTGAGTATAATAATCGCTCCTCGGCATCATCTAATGATGGCCAGGTTGTATTTTGAGATAGTAAATTAAACAATCGCGAATTAAAACAATAATCATCCTTGGAATACAGCAATGGTGGGTCTTCCCAATCAATTGCAGATTGACCTCCTCCAAATCCGGTCAAATTGAGATCCATGATTGGTCTCACCTGGTCCATTACACTGATCCCATGGGAGTGGATCCAGCTGTGGAACCCTTCGGTTAAATCCAGGTGCTGGTCAGCATACTCCTTTACCCAATGCCCATTCCTGAATTCAAAGGTATGATGTTCAGACCCTATTTGTTTAGCAATCCGTTGTGCGTATATGACATCCCGGCAATCTTTATTTCCATAGGTTACAGTGGCTATCGGGAATCTGCTACGATCAATCAGGCCTAAGATAACGCGAGAATCAAATCCCGCACTCAGATAAACTCCATTACGATATCCCCCCAATGTCAGATTGTTTACAGCAACCTTCAATAATCGCCCTGATTCTTCTACCGCATCCTCAAAGGTTATAGATTTTGGCAATTCGGGAATTTGACCAAAATCCCAAGAAGAATTAATCTCCAATCTGTCACTGAGCAGGTTATACCGCAGGAGGGTGGCGTTTCTAAGCAACTTCAAATCCTCAAAGAATGTTTTATCCCCAAGGAGATGCTGAAATCGCATATATTCGCCCAACGCTCTTAGGTCAATTTCTTTCTTAAATTCGGGATCACAAAGAATTCCTTTCATCTCTGGGCTGAATATCAACCTGCCATTGAAATGCGCATAATACAGCGGGTACAATCCAAAACGATCATTAGCAATTAATAGTCTTTTCTTCAGCCCATCCCATATTGCCAGAATAAAAACGCCGTTAATTTTCGCAATAAATTTCTCCCCATAGCGTTCATATAAATCCATAACAATATATTCATCCGGCAACCTGGAATCGATCCCATCCATTTGCCCTGTATCAAATAATTCACCCGCCATTACCACAGCGATTGTTCTCTTAGAATTCCATATAGGCTGGGATCCCCGATTAAAAATCCCGATTCCCTTCCGTCCTAATCCGACACCACCAGCCTGATTGCTGTACGATTCGACCACATGCCAATCTTTATGTCGGATCTTTGCACCGATCTGACTCATTAGAACCTGAATATTAACTTTTTGACGACTATCAAATACCCCAAATATTCCACTCATAATGACGCTCCGTTAATATCCATTAGCAGCTGTCGCACTGATAATTTTCAGGTGCTACTTTTAATCGAATCTAGGAGGTCTATCATGCTGCCAAGCGTTAATTCAGCATACCGATCTAATGCAGATTGATGAATAATCCCATTAGACTGAGGATTCTTGCGATGAATGCGGTAGCCGATCCTGCTCATGACCCCTTCCCAGTCCTTGTTTTTGATTAATTGAGGTAGCCCTTTTTTCATCCCAACAGATCCGGATACGGGATCACTGAGACGCAGATGATTCTGCCAGGCTACCAGGCGAATATAATCCCCAAAAGAATCGCCGCGCAGTTCTGATTCTTGAAGCGCAGTGAAAACCAACTCGGCGAACGTATTAGATACCAAGTAACGGACATCATCCAGGTCAAAATTATCCCCACGCATCGCAGACGACAGAATGCCACCACAATTTGCTACAAAATCTGGAATGTACAGAACTCCCTTTTCGTCCAACCGCTTCTCGGCTTCTGCTGTAGATGGAGCATTAGATATGGGTACTATCCAGTTTGCCTTGATCTGATCGACATTATCTTCATTGATTACCCATGGTCTTGCGCCTGGTATAAGCAGGTCAACCTCTAGTGAATAAAGATTCTCAGGTGGTTCGACCTCAGTATCAGGATAATGATGTACCAGATCATCTCCGTACTCTTCTTTTAACTTCAAGAGCATCTGTACATCTAATCCACCATCAGATTTAATAACCCCCTCGATTGTAGAGACACCAATTATTGTGGCTCCAGCTTCATCCAGCAATTCTCCAACTGCACTGGCCACCTTTCCAAATCCCTCCATCGCTACTCGCACGCCGCCCATCTCTTTTTTAGAAAACCTTGCCACCTGTCGTATGGTTTCAAATACTGTCAATGCAGTTGCATATGAACCATCTATTTGCTCACCGACCAAAGGTCTCCCAGATCCCTTCATGATCGAATATAGATCCTCAAGGGTGGTTCCTAGATCGATCCCCGGGAAATAAACTTGCCTTGCAACCAGAGATTTCATGCCTCGACCAAATGCTTCCATTAATTCCGCTCGACCACAATTTAGTTGTTCTGGATCTGCGAAAATGCCTGCTTTCGCTCCACCCATAGGCACATTTAAGAAAGCCCATTTGTAGGTCATCGCCATGGCAAGGCTGGCTAACTCATCTACACTGACATCTGGAGTGAATCTTATGCCACCAGAAGCCGATCCGTTAATGGTTCGATCGATGACAAGGTAGCCGATTTCGCCCAATTCAGCATCTGAAATGGTGATCACCAAGTTGGGAGGTGACAGCTCCGGCCTCCCCGTAATACCATTATGGTTCATCTAAATCTCCTTACCTTCTTTCAGTGTGACGCGATAATATAAAGATAAGACTTCTGGATTACATATACGAATAATCAACAGTGAGATCTGAATCTGAAATATTGTCCCCGCCATTTGAAATTTACCCAAACCAACACCCTTCCCAAAAACCAAAATCCGACCATATGGGCCGGTTTCGCTACTAGCTCCTCATTGACTTTCCTGTTGAATTAACAGATAAGCGACCAAATTGAGTCAATGAATCATCGCTATCCCCTTCGTGACAAATCCTTTATGCTCCATGAAAGTCCAAGAAGCAGCATAATTTTCTACCACGAAGGTAATAAAATAGTTAGTAATCTGTTATAAATAACGTTGCTCGTTAGATCTTGTTACAAACTATCTTGGTGATAATCCACCCGGAAGGAAGTATCTTGCCAACTGAATCCCCAATCAATTTTTACAATTTTCACGAATATCAAATTCGACGATGTCTCACCACATCCTACCTGTTTTGAACCTCTCAGCCATTCACGCTTCAACAATCAATAAAATCTTCTCTACCAGGACTTGGACCCCGGATAAAAAAATACAAATGCCCGCAAGCATATCATTCTACTTGCGGGCATTCCTCTACTTGGACACAATCGTTTACTCAATTTTCAGGAAAACCAGGGGACATTGTCCAGCGGCACGTCACCGAAGTGGGATTGTACAGACATCAATACCCTTTCAGGCTCACCAAGTAATGAAAGTGGATCACGCATCTCAATTCGTGTCGGTGGTCCCGTTACTGAAACCGAATCTGGGGGCAGCTCCACATCATGGTCAAATGTCTTAAATCGATCTGAGGTCATGTTCATGACCAGCTTCGGCATTTCTTCGAAAGGAGTATCTGCGCGATCTCCCATCATCCATATTTTGGCATTCACGTCTCCAGCCAACGGTTCTTCGAGTTCAACAGTGAAAACCAGCTCCCCCAACATCTAATCTCACGGTCCTGATCTCAGCCTCGGTAA
>DATKXE010000289.1:0-3871 GCA_035529195.1 Anaerolineales bacterium | reverse complement strand
CACCAAAAAGGAGCACACTATGACCTACCAAGATGATTTTACCTTACCAACTGAATTACTCGAACAAGTAGCAGAGGAAGGCTTGGATTTCATACCTGAGCTGATCCGTATTGTGGTCAACACCGCCATGCTAGTGGAACGCCAGAAGTATCTCGGCGTTGGTCCATATGAGCGGTCCGCAGAGCGCCAAGGACATAGCAACGGTTTCAAACCCAAAACGGTCACCACTCGAATTGCGCCAATCACCTTCGACATACCCCAGGTTCGGGAAGGAGGTTTCTACCCAAAGGCTTTGGGGAAGGGACTGCGCAGTGAACGGGCATTGATGTTGGCGCTAGCCGAGATGTACGTACAGGGTGTCTCCACTCGCAAAGTTGCTGCAATCACATAGAAACTGTATGGTAGTCAGATCTCATCCACTCAGGTTAGCCGGGCAGCAGCATTGCTGGATGAAGTCCTGGAACCTTGGCGAAACCGGCCACTGAGCACAGTCATCTACTTGTACTTGGATGCTCTGTACGAGAAGGTGTGGGTCGATGGTCAGGTCCGGGATGCAGCCGTGCTGATTGCCAGCGGGGTTAAGCCGGATGGCAAGCGCTTTCGCGCAATCTTGAATCAATTCTGTGTCCCCGAGTATGGTCAGTAATGCAATCCACAGACCTGGTAGGACTTTAAAAAGCCGCAGTTTTCAATACAATCCAGCAATTTCAATGGGAAGGAATTGCGGTCCATAGACATTGGCTTGCATCTCCTCAGATATGGATAAGATTATCTCCCAAAATATTCCTTTTTTGATGTCTGAATTCGGGAGGAATTGCCTTCATGGTATCGTACTGAAAATTCATGTGCCTGGAGAAACTGGGAATATTATAGCCATTTTTGATAGGGGTTGCTATAATAACCTTATGAACCAATACCAACCTTCTGTCCAATTGCTGTGTACTCAATGTGGGGGGGAATTGCACCCAGGAGAAGGTCAGGTATTTGTTGTATGTCCATATTGTGAATCAACAGTTTATCTAGATAAATCCCAGGTAGTTTTTCACTGGTCCCTTGCCCCAACGATGGATAAGGATCAAGCGCATGGCTCCCTGGCGCGCTGGATGGCGGGCAACCTGACGGTAAAGGATCTCGATCAGAAATCTGAAGTAACAGACCAGGTGTTTAATTACTTTCCCATGTGGTACTTTAAATTCCAGGATGATGAGGGACAGGATGTAATCAGACAATTTCCGGCTGCAGCCACCGCGGTTACGGAGATCGGACGTGTCAAAATACCAGTTGGGGACTTGCGAAAATATGATTCAACGCTGGATCCATTATCCCAATCCCCATCAGTTCCGCTGGAAACCGCGGTTGGCTGGCTCGCTAATCAGAATATTGGCCGAGACCAGATCTCGGAGCTGGCCCTGGTCCACATTCCGCTCTTTTTTTTCAAGTACAAATACCAGCAACTTATCTACAGCGCAGTCGTGGAAGCGGCCACCGGGGAGGTTTTTGCAAATATCTTTCCAGAAAAATCCGAATCACCTTACCGTCTGGTTAGCTTACTGTCTGCCCTGATCTTTCTGTGCCTAGCTACATTTCCAGTGATCGGGGCGGTGATCAATCGCATGGAAGGGTTTGGGGTGGGATTATTGATTTGTATAGGTTTGGGGTTGCTGGCAGCCCCATTATTATTTGTCTTTGCAATCTGGGTGGCAGCCAAAATATGAGCGAGAAAGATGCCCTGCATGGGTTAACTTGTACCAATTGCGGTGGGACGGTGCCCATACCGGAGGGGCAGACGATCGTCAAATGTCCATTTTGCAACATGCGATCGCTGGTCCGGGGTGAGCGGGGCTTATTGCGTTACCAGGTTGACCTGCAAATTGATCGTCAGAAAGCCGAGGATATGGTAAGACGCTTTCTGATTGGCAACCAGGCGATAGCTAGACAGGCAGCGCAAAAATCACAAATCACCGAAGCTTTTGTTGTCTATCTCCCCTTATGGGCCATGTGGAGCCACGTAGTGGGATGGGTTTTTGGGGAAAAGGAGGTCGGGAGTGGGGACGATAAGCGCTATGAAAGGCGGGAGGTGAATATTTCCAGTGAGATGAGCTGGAATGGTGCAGCAGCTGAAGTGGCTGAATTCGGAGTTGATTTTGTTTCCATCGATCAGGCTCCTTTAGTTCCGTTTGACGCAGATCAGCTGCATGCCAACGGAATGGTTTTTGAGCCGCTCGATTCAATCAGCGAAGCCGAGTCGGCTGGGAAAAATGAATTCAACCAGCGGGTAAACGAAACAGCAGATCTAGATCGAATATCACAGGTCTTTATTCGCCTGCTGAAACTGCGCATGGGCTTGGTCTATTACCCATTGTGGGTTCTTCGCTACCGCTTCCGTGGACGCACTTTTCAGGTGGTGGTCGATGGGAGATTGGGAAAGGTCCTGTATGGCAAAGCGCCGGGTAATACGTATTATCGAGCAGCGGTTTTGATTGGTGGGATGGCCCTGGGTTCTTTTCTGGTGGTGGATATTTCTGCTCTGGTAGTTTGGTTTGCCATCCAACAGGAAGGGGACAGCATATTCGCATTAATCGTTCTGGGGTTGGCAATGGTTGGAATCGGGATCAGGATCATGCGCCAGGCTTACCGCCGCTTCCGCCACGGAGAAGAATACGAGTATCGCCAGCAGAAACCGAAAAAAGGCCGCTCCTGGATGGCCACAGCAGATCGGATATGGAAACTTTTGAGGTGAATATTGACTGCTCTGGTTGAGTTAATCCCGCTCCGATGCATACGTTGTGAAACGCCGGTGCCTGCAGAAGCTGGTCAGGTTGCCTGGTCCTGCAGCCAGTGCCATCAAGGCTTGCTGCTGGATGAAAACATTGGATTAACTGAACTGGCTATCCATTATGCAGGTCAAATTTCCCCAACACAAACGGGCCGGCCTTTTTGGGTCGTGCGCGGTCAGGTGAGCATGCAGAGAGAGTCAGAAAAAGGATGGTTTGATAGCAGCCAGCACCAGGCTGATCAGGATTGGGAAGATACTCGCTTGTTTTTTACGCCGGCGTATAGTATTTCCCTGGATGAGATGTTGGACCAGGCGGTAAAAATGACTTCCAATCCGCCGGAGTTAACGGATGGAGATCCAAGATCTTTTCTGCCAGTAACTCTCTCACCGGTTGATCTACCGGCACTGATCGAATATCTGATCCTTTCGGTGGAGGCGAGCCGTAAAGACAAAATAAAAAAGATCGATATCTCGGTGGCGCTTGAGACGCCAGTGCTTTGGGTGCTGCCCTGAGCCATATTCCATTATTCGTGTTTATAAATAATCTGTAGGGTAGATCTGGTGTATCCTAGGGGTTTGTTGATTGGTTTGCCGGTTCTGCTAGCCCTGATTGCCTGCAACCCTACCGCCCAACCCGGGTCTGGTTACGCGAAGAGCGGAACTCAAGCGACCCTGAGCATCAGCCCGCTGGCGGGCGCAACCCCTGATCCAATCTGGTACCAGATTTTTTTTACCGAACCGGATTCTCCATCTTCAAGCACACTGCGCGGGGGTCCGGATGCCCACCTGGCAGAGGCGTTCCACCAGGCGCGCCTGAGCGTGGACATCGCTATGGACAGCCTGGATTTGTGGAGCCTGCGGGATGCCCTGCTGGCCGCCCACCGCCGGGGAATTGCAGTTAGGGTGGTCATTGAGAGTGAAGGATTGGAATCAGCAGAAGCTCAGGAGCTGCAGGAGAACGGCATTCAGGTGGTTGATGACCGCCAGGAGGGGTTGATGCACAATAAATTCGCCGTAATCGACCGGCTGGAGGTCTGGAGCGGATCGATGAACTTCACCCTGAACGGCGCTTACCGAAGCGATAACAACCTGATC
>DATKXE010000288.1:0-5191 GCA_035529195.1 Anaerolineales bacterium | reverse complement strand
GATGTCGGTCAAAACACCAGTGAGGAAGTTGATTTCCAACTGGCTTCGAGTTCCGGTGGTGAGAATTACGGCTGGAATATCATGGAAGGGATGGGATGTTTTCCATCCGGCACTTGTGACCAGACCGGTCTTGTATTTCCGGTCTTTACCTATCCTACCGACATTTTGGGGTGTGCGGTCAGTGGGGGTTTTGTATACCGGGGAGTAGACAATCCAGGTATGCAGGGCATATATTTTGCAGGCGACTATTGTTCAGGAAATATCTGGGGACTGCGGGGTACAGGCAGTATATGGGAAAATTCGCTGCTGTTGGATACAACTTTTGTGATCTCTAGTTTTGGAGAAGATGAAGCAGGTGAACTCTACATAACTGATCGAACGACCGGAAATATTTACCAGATTGTCGAAGCGACATCAGGTTCATAAACCACCCGCTCGATCCAGGTTTGATGTAGTGCCCATGAAAATTATTCAAGCAAGGTAAAATCCGCTACTTCAGGATGTAGTAGGTGGATTTCTTATCTCCAATCTTCAGCAGCACCCCCCGAGAAACTAAATCCGATAAATCCCGGCGCAGGGTCTCCTGGTGAACATCCGGACACAGGTCTTGATATTCACGATTGGTGATCCGCCGCCGAGATGCCAGGTAATTGAGTGCGAATTCCTGTCTGGGATTAATACCTTCAAGCTGGTACTGGGATAGATCTGTGGAGGAAAGATCATTGTCGGGTTCATTATGGAGCAATACTCGAAAAGCACCGGAAGCTTCCTCGAAATGAGGCGGAGGCAAAGAATTTTCGCGCATTGAACTGACCACCCGCTTTAATCCATATCCCAACCGTTCGACAAATCCTAAATCCGCTAAGAACTGCACAATAAGTGGATTGCGAGAGAAGCGTGCCTCCAGGAGATTCTTAATGGTGATGGGACCTGGTAAACCCCCAGGTGAAGTGATCTCCAGACGGTTCGAAAATATATTCAAGTGAATGCAATCCCCTTGAGCATTGTAATCCCGGTGTGCAATGCTGTTGATGATCAGCTCGCGGACCGCATCATAAGGGTACTCAAGTGTCTCCTGGTGAGTTAACCCAACCATGCGCACGACGTTCTGCAAATTCGTCCTCAAGAAATTTTCGGCCAGTTTTAGCTGCACAGGCAAGGACCCGTTGATCTCCTGTTTAATAAAGCGATCACCGAAATAATTTCCGGAGAACCGGGTTGCCAGTATTTGGGCAGCTGGCAGCCAGCGTTGGGGAGAGCGACCGAATATCAGCAGGGCTGCATAGGTTGGCTGCAGTTTACCATCCACCTTCTTTATGCAGCCTCGCTGCAGTAGTATTTCTTCGATTCCAGGTCGGGCATGGTCTTCAGGCAAGTTCATAGCTGAGCAATAGTATTCAGCGTAGGCTTCAAGCTGCTGGGGATCTAAATCTTCATAGCTGGCATCCGCGGGTACCTGAGATTCAAATTGAAGCGACCCTCTTTCAACCAATAATTGGCGCAATTGGCGAGCTGGTATGGGATTCGTATGCCGACCTTCTCGCCAGTAATAGCGCCCTTCTATATTGAATACATGGGGCAAACCTTGCGGCACAATGATCTCCAACACCGCAACCTGCCCCACACGCTGTGTTCTGGGAACTGGTAAAACTAGCGTTGGCTCAGATAATAAACAAGATCGAAAGAGGCGGTCGACTGCTGATGGAACATCCCGCACCCCTTCTATCTGTCCATAATTAGAATTGATCCCCAGGTAAAGGGTGCCGCCCTCGGTATTCGCCATTGCGACCAAAATGGCAGCTAATTCCCCCGGGGGCACATCCTCGGAACACCAATGCAGGTTTGAGGTCATACCTTGGGCAATGATCGGGTAGATATCGAACTCAGGGTTTTCCACGTGAAGCAGCTTTCTCAAACACAATCCTGCAGGTCAATCCATACTCCTGCTAGGCACCCGTTGAAATTGAAGGTTGATCACCGCTGGTCTTGGCTGGGGCATCTATCGAGAATTCATCATTCTTGACGGTGGATTTCCTGCGAACAGGCTTGGCTGGCAATAGGGCGATTTCAAGTACCTGGTCCATGTGATCAACAAAGGTAAACTTCAGATCTGCCTGAACCTGTTTTGGTACATCAATTAAGTCTTTATCATTCCGTTTGGGTAGGATCACCGCTTTGAGACCCACCCGGTGAGCCGCCAGCACTTTTTCTCGCACCCCACCGACGGGTAGAATACGCCCACGCAAGGTGATCTCACCCGTCATGCCGACCTCTTTGCGAACTTTTCTTCCAGTGAAAGCCGAAATCAGCGCGGTGGCCATGGTGATCCCCGCGCTGGGACCATCTTTAGGAATAGCCCCTTCTGGTATATGAATATGGATATCTAAATGATCAAAATCCCCTACGTTGATGTTTAATTGTTCCGCGCGTGATTTCATATAGGATAACGCAGCTTGGGCAGATTCCTGCATAACGTCGCCGATCTGTCCAGTGATTTGCAGAATGCCTTTCCCTTCAACCAGCAGAACTTCGACCGGCATGATCTCCCCACCGTTTACTGTCCAGGCGATGGCGGTGGCAACACCCACCTCATTACGTCGTTCAGCTTCAAGATTAAAGATGGGGGGAGGCCCAAGAAAACGCTCTACTGATGCGGAACCGACCCGGTGGGGGTAGCGCTTCTTCTCCGCTTTGATGCGGGCGATCTTTCGGCTGATCCTGCCAATCTCTCGCTCCAGGTTGCGCACGCCAGCTTCATAAGTATATTCCCGGATCAACTTCTTTAATGCCAGATCCGTAAAATGGAAATCTCTCCCTTCCAGGCCGTTCTCCTCAATCTGGCGGGGGATCAGAAAACGACGGGCAATTTCAACTTTCTCTTCTTCGATATAGCCTGGGAATTCGATCAATTCCATGCGGTCGAGCAGTGCAAATGGTATTGTATCCGTTGTATTGGCGGTGGTGATAAACATCACCTTGGATAAATCATATGGTAGTTCAAGGTAATGATCAGAGAAAGTGTGATTTTGTTCTGGATCGAGGACTTCGAGTAATGCGGAAGCCGGGTCCCCACGAAAATCCTGGCCCAGCTTATCAACTTCATCCAACATGAAAAGTGGATTGGTGGTACCAGCCCGGCGCATGGTTTGTAGGATTCTTCCCGGGAGGGCACCGATGTAAGTGCGGCGATGCCCACGTATCTCTGCTTCATCCCTCACTCCTCCCAGAGACAGGCGCACAAACTTGCGCCCCAGGGCTTCGCTGATGGATTTCCCCAAGGAAGTCTTCCCGGTGCCTGGCGCTCCAACAAAGCAGAGGATCGGCTGCCGGGAGCTTTTTGGGTTCAAGCTGCGCACAGCAATATATTCCAGAATGCGATCCTTAATCCGCGGCAGCCCATAATGATATTTCTCTAAAGTTTTGCTGGCGTGGACCACATCAAGGTTATCTTCCGAGGCATTTGCCCAGGGTAACTCCATGATCCAGTCCAGGTAGGTGCGGATGATGCCAACTTCCGGTGATAGCTGTGGCATTTGGACCAAGCGGTCAACTTCTTTCAGCGCCTGAACTTGCACTTCTTCTGGCAAAGTAACGCCTTCAATCCTGCTGTGCAGCTCGCTAATTTCCCGGGACCACGGGTCTCCCTCACCTAATTCGGACTGAATGACTTTAAGCTGCTCCCGTAAATAATACTCGCGTTGGGTGCGATCCACTTCTCCCTGAGCTTTGGAGTGGATTTCATCCTCCAATTCCAAGACATCTGCTTCTTTCGCGAGCAGCTTGACAATTCTCCGCAACCTTTTCAATGGCTCTGGGGTCATTAAAAGATCTTGCCGCTCTTCAATTGGAGGTGCAATTGTGGTTGCGATCATATCTGCCAACCAGCCAGGTTCCTCAATGTTCAAGGCATACAGGTATGCTTCTTCTGGTAAACTTCGATCGAGCTGGATGACTTGCTGGAACAAATCCAGCGCTGTGCGCATCGTGGCGTCGATCTGGCGGTTCACGTCGGTTGGTTCATAAATTCGTCTTGCCCGCACGACGAGAAAGGGTTCAACTTGGCTGAATTCAACGATCTCCAACCTGCGGCGTCCCTGCACCAATGCAGAACTTGAACCATCAGGCATGCTCAATAAGCGCCCCACTGCGATCTCCAACCCAACGGGGTAAAAATCTCCAGGTCCCGGATCATCTTGATCGGGATCATTCTGTAATAAGGCGATCATAGTTTGATCCTCGAGCTGGGTATCCTCGATCGCCAACAACGATCCCTCACGTCCTACAAATATCGGTGATACCATGCGGGGAAAGATCACCAGATCGCGCAGGGCTATTGCCGGACATTCTATGAAACCATTCTCATCAGATTTGGCATCCTGCACACCGTACAGTTCCTCTGTGCGGCGGTGTATGGTTTCACCAAATTCGTCTTCTTCTCTGTAGAACCAATCTCTGTTTCTCATAATTATTTTCCAGTATAGGCTAAATCGTTTTCACTCAAATTTGACAGCCAAACTTCTCGGGCAGCGGCAGCAATAAAAATTGAGCCGGTTACCAGTGTGATTGTTTTTCCACCTGACAGCTGCTCAGCTTCAATCATTGCCTCTTCGACGGATAAGGTTGAGATTGCCGGGAGGCCCAGTTTGTTAGCAAAGGCAACCAATTCCTCAGGATCAGCTGCCCGGGGATGTGTGGATTTGGTTGCTACGACCTGGTCAACACCAGGCTTGAGCTCGGTTAGCATCCCAGAGATGTCTTTATCTTCGGAAGCTCCAAAAACCAGCACTACCTTTTTACCAGGAAAGTAATCCTCCAAAACATTGTACAGCTTCTGGGCAGAATCCCGATTGTGAGCCGAGTCTATGATCAGCGCTGGATCCTGACGCAGGATTTCAAAGCGCCCAGGCCACTGCACAGTCCGAAATCCTTGCTGGATGCCGTAATCGCTGACCGCAATCCCATGCTCTTTGGCGACCATCAAAGCCGCGAACGCAGTGGCTGCGTTCTGCAGCTGGTGATCTCCCAACAGAGGAATGCTGAGGCGTACAGGGGCCGAATCTTGTTCGCTTTCAGCAGCTGGCCACACCTCTAAGCTCTGGCCAGATAACGACTTATCCAACGAGCGGTAGAGATAATCTTCGCCAATTTCGACGATTGGAGCAGCTCGTTCAGCTGCAATGCGGGCGATAGT
>DATKXE010000287.1:0-3273 GCA_035529195.1 Anaerolineales bacterium | reverse complement strand
CAATTTATCTGTAAACCTGCGCAAGCTCGAAGAGGCTGGCTATGTCGCCATCACAAAGGAGTTTGTTGACCGCATCCCTCGCACCCTGATTCGGCTAACGGACGATGGTCGGCAGGCAATCCAGACATACCGTGAAAATATGCAGAATGTATTAAATGATTTACTGGGGGAACAGGATTAAGGTCCTAATTAGTTCAAAATTTTCGTTCTGACCTTATACCAGCTGGTAAAGGTCAGAATTTTGATTCATTGTCAATCCTTTGCCCAAATTCTTGCTTTTGTGAGCTATTCTTTTTGTAAGGAATTTACCAATCGGTACAGGCTAAGATTCAGGGTGGAAAAATGGCCTGAGCAGATCCAATCGGTTCTATCCTGCCGGTACACGCACTGCCTTGGAGGTCAGACCTAATTTCTTCTGTTCAATACCTCAGAATGGGAAGAAATGAGGGCGGACTTCTAACATTTCACCATCATCACTCAATTCGGCGGGGACAATAATCGAGACAGGCATTTGTTATCGATCAAATAAAATGAAATTCAAGGAGCTATTCCATGCGCATAGCTGGAAATTTTGATCGCTTAAGCCCTGATGATAATTTGGCAAGGTTCGAAGCACCCGGACTTGCTATTCCTGGTGCGCTAGGACTTGGTCCAACAGACACCGGAGCAAATAATTTATCTGAAGAAGCTGCTGGAATTCGATTTCCAATCCGGATGAAGGTTACTTTGCCTTATCTTATCTTGGCCCTGATCATAGCAGTGATGGGGGCATACATCGTAACCCGGATCGTATTTGACACAATTGAAGAAAGATTCACCAACCAGTTATTGGAGACCGGCAAAATTGCTGCTGAGTGGATGGTGAAAGAAGAAGACGAGCTCCTGGAAACCCTCAGATTGGTAGCCCATACCGAAGGTACTGAGACCGCATTGAGAGACGGCAATGCTGAAGCGCTGCGTGAGATCGCTTATCCAATTCTCTTGAATGCCGCGATTGATGCACTCGAGATCGTTGACTTGAATGGCGAGAGCGTATTATCGCTGAGACACCGTGAAGGTGGTCTGCTCGAGGAATATGATGTCTCTCGAGGTGATCGCTCCTTACAAGATTGGCATATCGTCAACCAGGTACGTGATCAAAATCTGGATGATCTGGGTGATAAGTATGCAGATATTGCATTAGCAGATTGGGGAGATTACTTATATGTTTCCGGACCGGTTCTCGATCAAGATCAAGAACTGGTGGGTGTAGTTTTGGTTGGTGATTCTCTCTCCAAAATCGCCGAGGAAATTCGAGGTACCACGCTATCCCAGGTGACAATATATGATTTGGAGGGTCAGGAAATCACTACCACGTTCATCGAATCGGGATCCCAATTAAACCCGGAAACGTTAAGTGGGATCATCTCTCGCCAGGATAAAGAAAGTTATATGCAGGAACTTGCCGTTGCGAATATCCCCTATCAAGGTCTATACGCGCCGCTTGAGGTTCGGTCTGGTAAAGATGTCGGTATTATCGCTACCTCGTTAGCGAAGACAATGCTGGTGCGCGCCAGCAATACGACCCGTTTCGAAATATTTGGCTTCGTAACCACTGCCTTCTTGTTCATCATCGCAGTAGGTTTATTTACCGCTGATCGTTTTACGAAACCTTTACTCAAGGTCGTGGATGCCTCATCTCAAGTAGCTGCCGGAAATCTGGATATCTCAGTCACACCCACAGGCAATGATGAGGTTAGCGCCTTGGCGAAGTCTTTTAACCAGATGGTTAGCTCACTTCAACACTCTAAATCTGAATTGATCCGTGCCCATGAAGATACCCTCCAGGCATACGACAGGACCATTGAAGGCTGGTGTAAAGCCTTGGAGCTGCGCGACAACGTAACTGAAGGTCATACTTTGCGGGTCACAGATCTGACTTTACTGATCGCGCGCCAGATGGAAATCGGTAATGAGGCACTGGTCCATATTCGCCGTGGCGCGCTGATGCACGATATTGGAAAGATGGCAATTCCAGATTCGATCTTAAAAAAACCTGCTTCCCTGGATGATGATGAATGGATAGAGATGAGAAAGCACCCAATTTACGCATATGAAATGCTCAATAGAATTTCCTACTTAGCACCTTCCTTAGCCATTCCTTATTGCCATCATGAGAAATGGGATGGGACTGGATATCCCAGGGGCATTGCGGGTGAGGAAATCCCGCTTGAGGCGCGTATATTCGCCATTGCTGACGTGTGGGATGCCCTGTGCTCAGATCGTCCTTATAGAAAGGCTCTACCTGCAGAGACCGCACTTAAGTATATTGAAGATAACAGAGGCACACATTTTGATCCAAAGGTGGTTGATGCATTTCTCATTGTTTTCACTACATTGCTTGCCGATAAACCCGCATCCTGAGCCCTTGCAGCAAACGGAGATGGGTTTTTCTTAGCTTGGTAATGTGATTAAGTAGTACTGGATTATTGAATCATTCATGGATGAGAACTCAAATCAGAGTGTAAAACGAAAGCATAAACGTCGAGAGCTCCTGATAATTGTTCTTTTTCAGTTCGCCAGCATTTTTGTGTGTGCATTGTCATTAATTCTTAGAATCGGCGGCTCAGCGGGTGAGGAATTTTTACCCATCCCGATGCATGCCTCCAATGTTGGAGATTACAGTGCCGATGCTCCTTTGTTCCGCTTTCAAAAAGTCAACCTCTCGCTGATAAAAGAGGTCTTATTGGATCGAGACCCGTCGGCACAGGATATTGCATATCGAGCCACAGCGGTTGCAAACAATCTGCTTACACCGGTGCCTACCATTACACCAAATTTCGGAGGTCCGTCGAATTCTCCCGCTGTAACGCCCACCTCGAATTTCTCGATTCTCCCCACTTATACCCCCCGGCCAACCAATAATGTTGACGTTGCACCAACAAGTCCTGCCACAGACAGGCCTACTCAAGTTGCTACTGCAAAACCCACCGGTATTCCAAGAAATTTGCCTACCAATGTGCCTGTTCCACCATCGGCAACACCAAAGCCAACAAAGGCTCCAAAAAATTCTGCGCCCGGGGTGGGTGCACCCTCAAGTACACCAACCGCGACGAAAACATCCACGCCCACTGCATCAAACACGCTCAACAGCACTCCTACTGCGACAACAATATCGACGAGTACAACTGAACCCACTTTGACGGATACACCCACCTACTCGCCAACAACAAGTCCAACCCAATCAGCGACCGGAACCCCAACCGGTCCTCCCACAGCAGCAGGTACTTCGAC
>DATKXE010000286.1:0-3042 GCA_035529195.1 Anaerolineales bacterium | reverse complement strand
TTGGCAGTGGCTGCTCTTATTTTAGCAGCTTGTGGTGGGGGAACCCCCGAAGCAGTAAGCTATGATATCGATATGGCGGAATATTCATATACGCCCGAGAAATTAAATTTCAAAGTTGGCCAGGAAGTTACCTTGAATCTGAGCAATTCTGGCCAGCTGCAGCATGAGGTCATGATTGGCCATGAAGTGATGAAAATTGACAACCGACCAGCTGGATACATGGTGGACATGTTTGAATCGGCTGGGGTTGAGCCGGAGGTCACACAGGTAGGTGAACCGGAGGAAGAGCATGAAGAAATGCACGAGGGCTTCATGGTTGTATCACCAGTAGGTGGCACCGCCACGATCAAATTTACAGTGACCGAAGAGATGCTCGGAGAATGGGAGATGGGTTGTTTTGAACAAGATGGTGTTCATTATGACGCCGGGATGAAAGGGTCAGTAAGCGTTACCCAGTAAACTACCTTTCACCCAATTTATCAAATGTGCGCGGCAGCGGAAAAATGCCGCGCACTTTGCGTCCTGCAGATATTGTATAATCCTGGTGTTCATATCAAGCGAGGCGAGCAACCATGTTCATTGAATTTCAAGGCAGGCTGATACCCCTGGCAGGCATGCTTTTTCTAGCATCTCTGCTGGTTGGTTGTTCTTTTAGTGGTGGCGATCTCCCTACGGCAACTTCCATTGGCAGCGAGAGCACTCAAGTGCAAACCCAAGCTACCACTACTACAACTACTCCCCCAACCCCTACATTACCAGCACGGCGTTTGACGATCTGCATGGCGGATGAGCCAGAAACTCTTTACATTTATGGTGATGATTCGATTGCTCAACGTAATGTGCTGCAGGCGATCTACGATGGGCCGATTGACATGGTGGGGTATCTAAACCAGCCGGTGATCCTGGAAAAGCTGCCCAGCCTGGCAGATGGCGATGCGATTCTTGAGCCAATCCCTGCAGCAGCTGGTGAGTTGATCGTTAATGCTGCGGGTCAGTTGGTGCGGCTTGAACTGGGTGAGATTGTGCGTCCCTTTGGTTGTTTGAGCGCAGATTGTGCTGTTGCCTGGGATGGCGCCCCGCTGGAATTACCCCAACTTTCGGCTACCTTTACCCAAAAACCAGATATCAAGTGGTCTGACAGCACACCCCTCACGGCTGCTGATTCGGTCTACAGCTACCAGATCGCCACCCAGTGCGAGACTGATTTTGGAGATTGTGGGGGGTTTGGTCTAGCCAATCGAAATGGATGGAAGACATTGCCGCGCACTGCCTCCTACACCGCAATTGATGATCGCAGTGTGCGTTGGACCGGGGTTCCTGGTTTCCTGGACCCTGCTTACCAGGGTAATTATTTCATCCCCTTACCTGAACACCAGCTCTCCCAATATCCAATGCTGGACCTGTTTGCTGCTCCGGAGGCCTCCCGCCAGCCATTAGGTTGGGGACCTTATGTAATCCAGAGTTGGGTACCTGGAGAGTCGATCAGTTTGCGGGCAAACCCGCTCTATTTCGGAGCTCAAGAGAACGAAATCAAATATGATGAACTGCTCTTCCGCTTCATCGGGCAGCAGGCCGACAATCTGGATGTGATTGCTACTGGAGCTTGTGACTTAATGGATCAGGCTTCCAGCCAGGTCTACCTGGATACTGCCCTCCCGGAGATCAACCAGATGGATGAAGAGGGACTGCTGCAGGCTCATATCGCTTCTGGTCCAGTCTGGGAGCACGCTGATTTTGGGATTCAACCGCTTGCCTATGATGATGGCTACCAACCGGGTGTTGAGCGACCAGACTTCTTCAGTGATCTCAGGGTCCGCCAGGCTTTTGCCCTGTGTATGGACCGGCAAAGGGTTGTTGACGAGGTCTTGAATGGCTTATCCACGGTTCCTGGCTCATATTTGCCCGAAAAGCACCCACTTTTCAACCCACAGCTGGAAAATTATGGCTATGATGCAATGGCAGGTGGGCAGCTGCTTGACGAGGCTGGTTGGGTGGATCATGATGCTGACCCAGTTACACCACGCCAGGCAGTTGGTATCCAGGGAATTATTGACGGGACACCCCTGGTGGTGACTTATACCAGCTCCCCGGCAGATCAGCGCCAGAAAGCCAGCCAGATTCTGGCTGATTCACTGGCCGAATGCGGTATACAGGTCGAACTCGTTTATGGTCCAGGCAGTGAGGTATATGCGCCCGGACCGGAAGGCCCGATATTCGGTCGCCGTTTCGACCTGGCTCAATTTGCCTGGTCTGCCAGCTACATACCAGCCTGTCAGCTCTGGACGAGCCGCCAGATACCTGGCGATCCAATGCTGGTAGAGGAAGACGGCAGCACCCAATTTCCCTTTGGTTGGGGTGGCGTGAACGCAGCTGGTTACAGAGACAGCGATTATGATTCAGCCTGTGAACAAGCTTTGGGAACCCTGCCCGGACAGCCAGGCTATGTCGAAAACCACCAGGCAGTGCAATCCATATTTGCGAGCCAATTGCCGGTCATCCCACTTTACCAGCACTTGAACCTGGTCCTGGCGCGAGCGGAACTGTGTGGTTTCTCCTTTGATCCTTCTGCTTACAGCGAGTTTTGGAATATCGAGAATTTCGATCATGGCGCTGGCTGCCCGTGATTGATTTCGACCAATGAGTTCATTTGCACTCCCTGGTTGCGCTGGTAAATAACAATCTCAGGAAAAGGTGTATTTTGCAGCTAACTGAATACCAACTTGATCTGATCCAGGCACCCATCACTGGGAAGGTGTTTCTTGAAGGACCAGCGGGTGCGGGGAAAACCACGGTTGGTGTTGAGCGCATGCTGCAGCTCATGATACAGGGTGTGCGTGCCGATTCGATCCTGGTCATGCTGCCCCAGCGCAACCTGGCACAGCCGTACTTCCAGGCGCTGCGGAATCCGGGCCTGGTGGCTGGTGGGGTCGTGGATGTGCTTACCCTGGGGGGCCTGGCCCAGAAAATGGTGGCTCTCTTCTGGCCATTGGTGGCAGACAAAGCTGGTTTTGCCTACCCAGAAAGAGGACCCACTTTTCTCAA
>DATKXE010000285.1:0-8238 GCA_035529195.1 Anaerolineales bacterium | reverse complement strand
CAAAGATTGACCGTTGGCTAATGAAAATCTCTCCATTTTGACCTGCTGTTGGCTAACCTCTGGGATCACCATGTTATAACCACTGAATAATTCTTCCGTGCTGGTGAGATGGTTTAAATTGATGATCTTTTCCTCTGGGATCTGGAAACTGCGGCTTAAACTGCGGATATTCTCCCCAAGTGGCACGGGAATTGTCACCAGGACATCCCCAATACCTTCCAGACCAGGAATGATGATTTCCTCCCCGGCAGTGAGTTGACCAGGATCGCTGATACCGTTTTCCCTTGCCAAATCTTCCCAGGGAACCCCAAATCTCTGTGCAATATCCCAGAGCGTGTCCCCTTCCTGGATAATGTAGACGGGGCCGGATGGGAGTTCTTCCTGAGCTTGGGCTGCCTCAACCGCAGGTAGGATTGAGAGCACCAAAACCAGAATGAACGCCCAGATTTTTGACCGATAATTCATCAAAGTATATCCACAGGATTAATTCATTTCCTAAAATATAATTAAAACACAAATCCCTCAATGTGATGAGGGATGCTCACTAATCTATCATCTCCACACTAATGTTCTTCTCGGGTTAGAACCTCATTAACTCTTTCGACCAATTCATTCGGTCGGAATGGTTTTGAAATATATTCATCAACCTTGGCAATTTCTAAACCCAATACCTTATCAATGCTCTGCGCTTTCGCGGTTACCACTATCACAGGAATTTCCCTGGTGGATTCATCGATCTTAAGTTGCCGATAAATCTCCCATCCATCAATATCGGGCAGCATGAGATCCAGTAAAATCACATCGGGTAAGATTTGTTTTACTAATTTGATTCCAGATTTCCCCTCAGCGACCCCTTTGACCTGGTAGCCCTCACGACTGAGGATGATCCGCACCAGTTCAACCATGTCACTGTCATCTTCAAAATACACTACGCTTTTTAGAGGCTTTTCCATTTCCACCTGATCACCTTAATGCTGTCAATTGTAAGCCCCGATTAGTGTACCATATGTGAGGTAAAATGCTGATGGAACAATAAATCCTGGTTGCCCTTGCCATGCTTTTCACGCTGGGCTATAATCCTGCCGCGTAACATCTGAGATTATCAATAAGGAATGAATAATGATTGACGTAAATGAGCTTCGCAAGGGTGTAACTTTTGAACTAGATAATGAATTGTTCAGAGTTTTAGAATATGAACACCACAAACCAGGGCGGGGAAAAGCTACAATTCGCATCAAAGCCAAAAACCTGCGTACCGGAACGATTTTGGAAAAGTCATTTATCTCCAGCGATCGCGTAAAAGATGCAGATATAGAATATCACAACGTCCAATATTTGTATAATGATGGATCATACTATCACTTTATGGACCAGGATACCTTCGAGCAGCCAGCGATCCCAACCGAGACCATTGGTGAGGCCGCAAACTATCTTGTAGAAAATTTGAATATCAAGCTCACCTTCTATCAAAATGAGCCACTTGACCTTGAATTGCCGATCACTGTTGATTTGAATGTGGTTGAAGCAGAAATCGCGGTGCGTGGCGATACGGCAACCGGAGTCAACAAAAAAGTGACTACTGAAACCGGATTGAGGGTACAGGTACCAAATTTCATTGAAGCCGGAGATGTAATCCGTGTTGATACACGTTCCGGCACCTATATCACTCGAGCCTAACGGATTCTCATATGGAAACACCTGCAGGTAAAGAGTGTCGATATTTTTATGGGGACTATTACCGCGGACGGGATCGCGAGGAATGCCGTTTATTATTATCGGCTTCCCCGCCACAGGATTGGAATCCCGATCTGTGCTTCACTTGCCCAGTCCCCGAAATCCAGATGGCAAACGCCTGTCCAAATTTAATACTTGAAGGCCACCTTGAGCGCCCATTTCCCTTTCTAAAAAAGAAGGTTAAGATCTCCGCGTACTGTAGTAAATCGCTGAAGGATGTAGCAGAGCCAAAGATCGGATGTGGTGAATGCCATCCCCTCCCCCCGATCTTCTCTGGTGTATTTGATGACCCTGACTCTACTCCTTGATCTCGATGATACTCTTTTGGGGAACAGCATGGATACCTTCATCCCTGCCTATCTCCAAGCCCTAAGTGAGCACCTAGAACCATTCATACCTCCTGAAGATTTGGTATCAACTCTTCTATCTGGCACGCAAGCGATGATGGACAACAATTTGCCGGATCGAACCTTGAAGGAGGCATTTGACCAGGCATTCTACCCAAGTCTTGGTATTGACCAACATACCTATGTAGATAAATTTGCTTCTTTCTATACCGAGATTTTCCCCAAATTGAAGTATTTAACCCAAACCCGTCCTAAAGCAGTTAGCATGGTCGAAGAAGCTTTTAACCACGGCTACACGGTTGCTATCGCCACAAATCCTTTGTTTCCCAGGAAAGCGATACTACAGCGACTCGAATGGGCTGGTCTATCCCCTCAGAATTATCCTTTTCGCTTGATTCCATCATATGAAACATTTCATTTCGCCAAACCGAATCCTGCCTTTTTCACCGAGACATTAGCCTGCATGGGATGGCTACCAGGGCCAGTTGTCATGGTTGGTGATGATTTCGACCATGATATCGCCCCAGCGCGTCTGCTTGGATTTGGAAATTACTGGGTCACCGATGTGGAGCAAGACTCTAAAGAAAAATTACCAGGATCTGCTGGCTATGGTGGAATTGAAGAGCTTATTTCTTGGATAGATTCCATTCCAGGTGAAGATCTCCACCCAGACTTCGGTCATATTGAAACTATGGTAGCAGTCCTGCGGGCTACCCCAGCCGTTGTGCACGCATTCTCACAGCAATTAGACTCTGCCAATTGGGTAGAACATCCTCAACCTGGCGAATGGAGTTATACGGAAATATTATGCCATTTGCGAGATGTAGATTCTGATGTGAATATTCCCCGAATTATGAAAGTTCTCGAGGAGATCAATCCTTTCCTGCCCGGTATCGATTCTGATAAATGGGCACATGAAAGATTATATTACTGTCAAAGCGGACCGGATGCGCTGAGAGATTTCACAAGTTCACGCATCCAGTTATTGCAGGTTCTAGATTCCCTCGAAGCTCCTGACTGGGATCGACCTGCCCGACATGCGATTTTCGGACCCACAAGCCTGAAAGAATTGGTTAGCATCATTGTCGGTCACGATCAACTTCATACACAGCAAGCCTTTAGATTCTTGGGGGATTTATCCAAACGTACTGTGACTCAAGCACCAGGGTTACAGTTATGAGTTATCTGTGTTGATTATTCTGCACCGCCTCTAATTATTCAACCCGGTGTTATGAATGCTACATTCAACCTGATGGATGATTACCCACTAATTAGATGTTAAAATTCGATAGTTAATGTATTGATCTCTTACTGGATGGAGAAAGAACAAAGGAGATAAGAATGAAACAGCGTGTTGTCGTCACAGGTCTTGGGTGTGTAAGCCCAATTGGTAATGATGTAACTACAACTTGGCAGAACATCCTCAATGGGAAATCTGGTGTTGACCTGATCACCCATTATGACACCAGTGAATATGATTGCAAGATCGCAGCTGAAGTAAAAGACTTTGATGGAAGATCGTTATTCGGACCCCATGATTCTCGCAGGATGGATCGATGTACCCAATTCGCCTTGTCGGCTGGTCAGCAAGCAATTCAAGATGCGCAATTAGAGGTTAATGCTGCGAATCGCGATCGCATTGGAGCAGTCGTCGGAACTGGCATCGGTGGAATCGAAACTTTATATGAACAATTTAGCAATTTCACAGCGCGAGGACCTTCACGAGTGAGTCCCTTCCTGGTGCCGATGATGCTCCCCGATACCCCAGGCAGTAATCTAGCCATAAAATTAGGCATCCGAGGAACAAACATTGCCGTGGTAACCGCCTGTGCGACCGGGACCAATGCTGTTGGGGAAGCGAGTGAAATTATTCGCCGCGGTCAAGCAGATGTCATGTTAGCTGGAGGTTGTGAAGCTGCGATCGTGCCACTTGCTATGGCAAGTCTCTCAAAAATGGGGGCGATGTCTACTTATAAAGGGGACCCAACCCGTGCAAGCCGTCCCTTCAACCAGGATAGAACGGGTTTCGTGATGGGGGAAGGTGGTGCGATATTGGTGCTCGAGTCCATAGAGCATGCCCAATCCAGAGATGCGCAGATATTAGCGGAATTGGTTGGTTATGGCAGCACCAATGACGCTTTCCATATCTCCGCTCCCGCGGAGAATGGAGCCGGGGCTGCAACATGTATGCGATTGGCACTCGATTCTGCCGGGCTCGAACCGAGCGATATCGATTATATCAACGCCCATGGCACTGGTACACCGCTCAATGATAGAAGTGAAACTGCAGCCATAAAAACAGCCTTTAGTGAACAGGCATACCATACTCCAATTTCTTCCACGAAATCGATGACTGGACATTTGCTCGGAGCAGCTGGAGCAATAGAAGCCCTGTTTTGTGTCAAAGTCATTCAGGATAACGTCATGCCAGCCACCATTAACTATGAAGTTCCAGATCCTGAATGTGATTTAGATTACATTCCTAACCAATCACGTCCTAAGCAGGTTGTAAATGTTATGTCTAACTCATTCGGCTTTGGTGGTCACAACGCCGTGATAATCCTTAGAAAGTTCGCTGAGACCATCTGATGAGTCCCCGGTATGCGCATATCACAGGATGGGGAATGGCGGTTCCAGATAAAATCCTCACCAATAGCGATCTGGAGAAAATTGTTGATACCGATGATGAATGGATCGTCTCCCGGACTGGGATTCGAGAACGTCACATTGCGGGTGCCAACGAAACAAGTGCCTCACTAGCCTCTGACGCAGCTATGCGTGCCTTAGAGGTCGCCAATCTCCACCCCGGTGATCTCGATATGATCATATTATCTACCTCCTCTCCGGAAAATATTTTTCCCGCAACTGCTTGCTTGGTCCAGGATCGAATTGGGGCAGTCAAAGCTGGTGCATTTGATCTTCTTGCTGCTTGTACTGGGTTTATTTACGCAGTGAATTTGGGTTCTCAAGCCATCAAATCAAACGGCGCAGAGAATGTGCTTGTGATCGGGTCAGAAACCCTTTCCCGGTTTGTGAATTGGAAAGACCGCAACACCTGCATATTGTTTGGAGATGGTGCTGGCGCCTTCGTGATGCAAGCCAGTGAAGAACCTGGTGGTGTCATGACTGCAATACTCCGTTCGGATGGCTCTGGAGCTGACCTGCTCTCGATCCCTGGAGGAGGCAGCCGGCATCCTGCTAGCATGCAAACACTTTACGATGGTCTCCATTACATCCAAATGAATGGGCGCGAAGTCTTTCGCTTCGCTACGCGGGTCATGGCGGAGGCAAGCAAGCAAGCTGTTGAAGCTGCTAACCTGACGATGGATGACATCCAGTTGCTTATCCCCCACCAGGCAAATCAACGCATTATCGAAGCTGCAGCGCGCGGTTTGAATTATCCCATGGAGCAGGTCATGGTCAACATTGAACGTTATGGTAATACCTCCACTGCCTCCATCCCCATAGCAACAGTTGAAGCTTTTGAACAAGGTCGCCTAAATCCAGGTGACAAAACAGTCATGGTTGCTTTCGGGTCCGGTTTAACTTGGGGTGCCGCACTTGTTGAGTGGACTGGTCCGCTGCCCTACAGGCGCAAGGTAAGTCCTCGCAAGGTCCGCTGGTTTGCTCGCACCCGATCAATTCTTGCCAAACTTCGCCGTCGAATTGAAGGTTTTATCTGGGGTAACGGGTAAATCCTTCATTTTCCGTTCGAGTTTAATTGAGGGTGCGAAATTGTGCACCCTCAATTTCTTTCATTAAAATATTTCACGTTTGATTAATTTTAAAATTTTGTCCATGATTCAGTCAACTATCATTTAAATGCTTAAATGTTAGAACGACGTTAGAAGTATGCAATTTCGGTAATTGATATGTTCCTTTGAACGTCAGAGATTGGTATAATGTTTATGAAATCTGCGGTCTTTCGAAAATCTTGGAGGTAACTGTGAATCCGACCCGCAACCGTTCATCAATCATATACTTGCTGCTTTTTGTGGCCATCATCGTCATGGTGGTGTACCAGTTTCAGCAACAAGCAACTACACAAGAAACTTTAACCATTAACGAATTAGCTGCTGATGTTCAAAATGGTGAAGTAAATCGTATTATCGAGGATGATAATCTTCTCCGAGTAACCTATGCTGATGGTACCGAAAGTGAATCTCAAAAAGAATCCGATGCCACTCTTATCCAGCAGTTAAAAGAGCTCGGAGTACCCACCGCTGCACTTTCTGCAGAAAACATAATGATTGAGGTCAAACCACCCAGCGCATGGCTGGGGATTGCCACTGCTCTGGGATACTTTATCCCCTTCGTCCTGCTAGCCGGCGTTTTCTGGTTCGTTTTCCGTCAGGCACAAGGAAGCAATAATGCGGCCATGTCTTTTGGAAAATCGAAAGCCCGTATGTTTTCTGGAGATCACCCGGCTGTAACCTTTGAAGATGTAGCTGGAATCGAAGAATCCAAAGAAGAACTTGCAGAAGTGGTTGAATTCTTACGTGAACCAGAGAAATTTATTGCCCTGGGTGCCCGCATTCCAAAAGGCGTTTTGCTTGTGGGACCACCTGGAACCGGTAAAACCCTGCTGGCTAAAGCAGTTTCCGGCGAAGCAGGTGTACCCTTCTTCTCAATCTCAGGTTCCGAATTTGTTGAGATGTTCGTTGGTGTAGGTGCCAGCCGTGTACGAGACCTATTCGAACAGGCGAAACGGCACTCACCATGTATCGTATTCGTCGATGAAATCGATGCTGTCGGTCGCCAGCGTGGTGCTGGTCTCGGCGGCAGCCATGACGAGCGTGAGCAAACATTGAACCAAATGCTGGTTGAGATGGATGGTTTTGATACTGATACAAACGTAATCATCGTCGCTGCGACGAACCGGCCCGATATTCTTGATCCAGCCCTCTTGCGCCCAGGACGGTTCGATCGAACAGTGGTGCTTGATCGACCTGATATGCGTGGTCGGGAGGCTATCTTGCGGGTTCATGTCAAGGGTAAACCCCTTTCTCCAGACGTGGACCTTGGTGTGCTGGCCCGATCCACCCCTGGTTTCGTTGGAGCGGATATTGAGAATCTGGTAAATGAAGGTGCCATTCTAGCTGCCAGACGAAACAAGAAAGTCATCGGGCAGACCGACCTTGAGGAATCCATTGAGCGCGTGATCGCTGGTCCTGAGCGAAAGAGTCGCTTGATCAGCGAAGAAGAAAAACAAATCATTGCATATCACGAAGCCGGTCACGCCATTGTTGCTAATTCAATCCCCGAGGCTGATCCTGTTCATAAAGTATCTATCACTTCCAGGGGAATGGCTGGTGGCTACACCATTATGCTTCCGACGGAAGACCGCACCTTGATGTCCCGCAAGAAATTGTACGCTGACATGGTGAGTTTGTTGGGGGGACGAGCTGCCGAATCGATAGTCTTCGATGACATCACCTCGGGTGCTTCAAATGACATTGAGCGTGTCACTCGCATGGCTCGTTCGATGGTAACACGACTGGGTATGAGCTCAGAACTCGGACCGATGGTATATGGTCAGAAGGAGGAGTTAATCTTCCTGGGTCGTGAAATCTCAGAACAGCGTGACTACTCCGAGGATGTCGCCAGAGAGATCGATAAAGAAGTAAGAAAATTGGTTGGCGAAGCCTACGAGAACGCCCGGTCAATTATCGTCCAATACCGTGATAAATTAGATACAGTGGCCCTGCGATTACTGGAAGTGGAAACTATTTCCCGTGAAGAATTCGAGGAGATGTTCCCAACCCCAGTGCAAAAGAACAGCGGCACTCCCGTACCTCAGCCTGCTGTCCCACAGATGGCGTAATCCCACACATCAATAGGGCGTGGAACAATCTTCGTATAATGTTCCACGCCCTATTTTTTTATTCCGAATTTTGCTTGAAAAAGAACCTCAACCCCCAAAATGACTGATCAATACAAATCTGCATACTACCAACATGAAGAACCAGGATACTTGAGGATCAGCGGTCCCGACCGCATGGCATTTCTCCAGCGCCAAACAACCAATGATATCGGATTGTTATCACCAGAACAGCCCCTGGTTACTGTCCTTACCTCCCCGGCAGGTCGCATCTTGGATGTGCTATGGGTCATCGATGATGGTGAAGAAACCTTCGGGGTCTTAACTTTACCGGGA
>DATKXE010000284.1:0-10363 GCA_035529195.1 Anaerolineales bacterium | reverse complement strand
TTATCGATTGAACTGCTATCTGGCCGGTTAAATGCATCATTGAATTTTATCAAAATACTAGGTTTTGGAGTGGGGGTGGCAGGAACTGTTGGTGTATGGGTTGGAACGGTTGTTGATGTCGCAATATCAGTTGCGGTAGGTAAAACTGTTGGTGTTAGGGTTGGAGCGAGTGTCGATGTCGCAATCTCAGTTGCAGTAGGTATAGCTGTTGGTATTAATGTTTCAGTAGGTGTAACGCTGGGAAGCGGTGTATTCGTTGAAAAGATTGTGCTTGTAGGGACCAAAGTGTTCGTGGAAGTGGGAGTGGGAGTGGGAGTTTGTGTCGGCGGAATTGTGCTCAGGGTTTCAAGGGAGAGATTATCAAAACAACGTCCGGAAAAATACTCATCGTTGAGTACATCCGAGAAAAACCGTACCGAATTTATGTTTACATGGTTGTCAAAAGGTATATCTGGTTGAATTACCTCCCCATCCAATGAAACTTGAAATGTGTGTTTATCCAAATTCACCAGGACAGAAAAATCTGTTGGACCGCTCACTGCACTTATTGCAGTATCCACACCTGCTTGGCGGAAACCAAGCGTTTGGTGTACATCATTGATTCTTGTCCAAACCAGGTTTACCGCGACTCCATTGTTTTGGTTGTCGCTGCTAAATTGAACCTGATCCCCCAATTGCATAAAGACCCGGTAGGTGCCTTCCTGAGTAATCCGGATCCAATCAAAATTAAAATTCCACAGCAGCTCGCCGCTGGAGACCTGCTGGAAATCAATCTGCGCAATAGGTCTGTTCGGCACATCGGATGTGTCCAGGAAACACAACCTATTATCAAGAATGCCCAGCTGGGCGCCTGAATCTTCAACCTCAATCCATCCATTTCCGATTAAATTGCTATCTGGTCGGTCAAAGGTATCCGAGAAAAGTAATGCAGAAGCGGCTAGCGGGAACTGATCTTGAATTTTCGCTTTTATGCTGTAGATATTTAATACCAATAACGAGATGATGAGCATTAAACCGGCAAGGCAAAACCGCTTGAATAAGTCTGATCTAATCATCTCCTACTAATCCTTCGTCACCAATAAATTTCCTGCCATATCAAAACCTTTATTAATTACCAATCCTGGGTAGAAACCAATAAGAACTGTATACGCCGAGTCTGCTGCAGAAAGTTATTACACCTCCT
Source organism: Anaerolineales bacterium (assembly GCA_035529195.1). Taxonomy (GTDB): domain Bacteria; phylum Chloroflexota; class Anaerolineae; order Anaerolineales; family UBA4823; genus PFL25. Next base: position 9,180 of record DATKXE010000284.1, on the reverse strand, counting down.
TCTTATCTGATAACTTATCACATAATTGGCGTGAACTCTTTACGAACTTGTTAGATGAAAATCAGCTATTATGTCGGTTGAAACAAGGTTTATTTACCCCTGAAGTCCAGACTATATATTTTTTTATCGTTTGCGATCAATTTTTGCATTACAGGCTTGTTGCTTAGGCTAATTGTGAGGCTTATGGGAAATAGAAGGATCTACTTTTGATTGGCCCAACCTGATCCCTCGCAATGCAAATATGATCCCGCCAATGATCCCCTGGGTAAGCATCAGCCCAAATGATATCCAGGATAAAGCTATCGCATCTTGGGTTGGCACCCCTATCCCTGTTAACAGGTAGACAAAGATACCTTCCCGTATGCCGATCCCATTGATAGAGAACGGAACCAGCAAGACAACCAGGGCAACCGGGACAATCATCGCAAAATACAAGAAGGACACTCCCAAATCCAAGGAGACTCCGATAAAATAATAAAACAGGATCACATTGATCTGCAACACCAGTGAGGCTAGCATCGCGAGCACCAAGACTCGCGGATCAGTTCTCAACGTATTGAATGATTGGTATGCCTCATCCAATTTAGCTGCTGCTTTATTAAGCCGAACGATCCTCAGCAATTTTTGCAGGAATCCAAGTAAACGCGCATTGAATATTAACAAAATGCCGAAAAAACACAGGAAAAATACCAGTAGAACCGGGATCACATAAAAACTGACCTCCAGACCACTAGCAAACCCAATGCCTAATGCAACAATTGCTAATAACGCAAGGGCGAATACACCGATCAATCGATCTGCAAAAACAGATACCACAGATTTTGTTGAGTCCTGGCTTAATGTGGCAGTATCGTAGGCCCGCATCGCATCACCACCAATGGTTGTTGGTAAAAAGCTATTAAAGAATTGACCGACGAACACTGAACCAATTAAGAATCGTAGGGGAATTTCGATTTCTTGTGCTTTGAGCAGGACCTGCCAGCGATAGCTGGTGATGATCTTTCCCAAAATCAAAGCGATAAAGGAAAGAAAAAGCCAGAACGGGGTGGCTGAGGTAAGGGAGGCAAATACTGAAGAAAATTCAGTAATCGATAGCAAATACCATATCAGAGCCACACTCACTATAGCTTTTGCAATAAAACTAAGTATATTCTTCATCACATCTGGTGCTTTCTACTGCTCCGTCCTCGTGCTCTTGATTTTTGCTGGGACACCGGCTGCTACCGTATTTGCAGGGATATCACTAGTAACCACCGCGCCAGCGCCAATTATGCTCTTTGTTCCAATGCTTACGCCATCCAGGATGATCACCCCAGCTCCTATCCAGGCTAGATCTTCCAGGCAAATGCCTTTAGTATTCACCCGGCGGGTTGAGGGTAATTGACCGGCATCCGAATAGTCATAACTACCGCCGGAAAAATGACAGCCCGAACCAATATCGATGCTGTTCCCGATCTCTATCTTCCCGTTATTCGCGGCGATGATTTTAACATTGGTACCAATATTGACATGGGAACCGATCGATATGTCCGCCTCCTTGCAGACAATCGCGCTAAACCTACCAACAGTCACCAAATCACCAAATACTATCCCTTGATTAGATCCTCCTTTTGCATCTAATGTGCAATCGTCATCAATGATCACATTATTACCGATTTTGATTTTATGCGGTTGGCGCAGGTTCAGGTTCCTGCCGAAGATCACGTTGCGGCCAACTTCTTGGAATAATGGTTTGTAGAAGAACCGCCTTAAGACGAGTCCCAGAGCCCCGGGCAGGAGACCAAAGAAGAGAATTACGAACTCATAATACAGCCAGGCTCCCCAGCCGCGATCACCAACAGTCATCTCCCTATATAATTCAGAAGATGATTTCTTAGGATCAAACAGCTTCTTGTGCAATCCGGGCCACTGATCAGATTTGGAATCGTTGTTTGTATTTTTGGTCGTCATAGAGATTATTCCAGCTCTAAAGAAGATTCTGATCGATCAACCAATTTGCTGTCATTTGCAAGCCTTCATCGAGACCGATCTGGGGTTGAAAATTAAGCTGAGATTGAGCCTTATGAATTGAGAAAGCAGTATTGCCAGTATAAAATTTCATACTCCGCCGGGTAAAAGGCGCTTTCATGCCTGTTACCTTTGCCATAAGCTCGAGTCCTGCAACCCCACTCCACACCAGAGTTTTTGGAAACCTCAAAGATGGGTGTTTTACACCAAGGGAATCTGCAATCCCTGTCGCAAGCATTTCCAGGTCAACCGGTTCTGGACCTGCTATGATAAATATCTCTCCAGTCTGACCTTCGAAGTTTGAAGCCAATTCAAACCCTACCACCATATCGGAAATATAAATTGGATGGCGTAAAGTTTTGCCATCACCCACATAAAAGAAGCGACCTTTCTTGATAGTCCGGAATAATTTCGCGGTGCGCGCACAGCGGGGACCATAAACCCATGCTGGTCTGATCACAACCACTGAATAATCATTCTCTTGAGCATAATCCCTTACAGCGGTTTCACCAGCCAACTTTGAGCGTTCATAAGCCACATCCGGATGGCATTCAGATTCCTCATCTGCCGGGGGATTCTGAATATCTCCATACACACCAACTGTGCTGCAATGAACAAAACGAGTGATTCCCGCCTTGTGACAGCGTTCCAAAAATTCGAGTGTATTCTCTAAATTGATCTGCCAGAAATAATCTTCCCCCACGCCAGTTTCCAGATGGGCACTCGCCAGATGGTAGCAAATATCATGACCATCCAAATCATGATCCAGGAAAGCTGGGTCGATAAAATCCATCTTGTGGATACTTAAGTTAGGATTAGATGCTTGATTGTCGAGCCGAACAACGTTGAGATCTACAGCTGTAACCTGATGTCCGCGTGCCAGCTGGTCATCAACAAGATGACTTCCGATAAAACCACCTGCCCCAGTGATCAAAACCCGCATCCCTTAATCCTTCCTTGCTGCAACGATGACAGCATAGCCACGCGGAGATCGATCCAGGAAATCCAGCTTGGATATTCCCAGGAAAATCGGGTAAAGAAGTGAATACAGTTTAAGCGTTTTCTCAACCGATTTTACTTGATTGATGTTCTGCGGCGCAATTTGACCTTTCTCTACCTTGGCCGTGCTGCGCTTTGAAAGCACCTTGACATAAGCAAAATTGATCACCAGCTCCAGCATCTCAGTAAAGAACTTGGAATAGCTCGAATCTTGGTAAGGAGTCAAATTGACTTGTTCTAGCTGTGTTTCCAGCTGTGGAGTATCATAACCAATCACATAATGACCGTAATCTTCAGGCCGCATTCCAACTGCCTTCTTTATTCTAGTGACAAGTTTTTTCTCATCACCATTGGGGGTTGTGACAATTATCCTGCCGCCTGGTTTAACCAGCCGCGCCAGCTCTTGATTCACAAGTCCTGGATTGGAAAGATGCTCATGGACATCTATGGTGATGATGACATCGAATGAATTTTCATTGAACGGTAGTGATGGATTGTCCTTATCCATCTCAGAGACTTTATCCCCGGTAACTTCGCTAATTTGATCGATGCTGTCACGTTCAGCATCAGCCCAACTCCATATTCCCCCATTATTCTTCAGATGCCAATTCATAGCACCGTTATTATCACCGCACGTGATCAACAAGCATTCCTCGTCATGATTGTCACCAATAAGTTCTTCGAGTGCTTTTAGCTTTTGCTGCTTCTTTAATGATTTGCGAAACAACTGGAGCTGCCAAACATCATTCTTTTCGACAGTTGTCTCGGATGCTATTTTATTGGTTGCAACCATTATGAACTCTCCAAATCATCTACCATGCGATCTCTCAAACCATGCTTTCGGTAAATTGCTTTTACTTCTTCAACCTCAAGGTTTTTCTTTTCCGTTGGCCAACCTAGTTCTAACGCCATAATTTCAGCAATATTCTCCAAAGTTGAGTCGTCTGGTCGCCCAATGGAGCCAAGACCAGTCCGTCTCAGGATCACATCAGCCAGTTTGATCGCCATCTCTTCTCGTGCAGCATAAATTACTTGAGCATACACGGCTTTGTCTGAACCATAACTCAGCTTCGATTGATCTCCAGACACAGGCATTAGTTTTTTCACCAATTCATAGTTCGTCCCATAACTGCGGACCCAATGATCAATCATATTGGGTTCAAGCAGGGATGAATCCTCATTGATTGCAGTTGATAAAAAGGCATCAAAATGATCGATTTGACCACCATAGAGTTGAGTACTATGAGTTTTGCTGGGTGGAGGTGTCTTCCCCAAATGATCGAAAACCAGATCAACCGTCTTCTCTGCAGCATGCCGTGCGGTAGTGTATTTCACGCCCATGATTGAAATTAAACCTGATAAACCTTCATCACTGCGATGGTCAATAATCCGGCTTTTCCTGACAAGGGTGACCTCTTGGTCAGTTGGATTTGATTTCTCTGGTAGAAATCCATGATGGACAAATTTGATGTCATCCAGTTCAAGTTTAGCACCGGGATATGCTGAATTTGCTTCAAGGATGATATTCTCCAGGCTATGTTCTTCTAGTATGAATTTGTCAGGATCACCTAGAAAATGCGAGTGAAAGGTACCAATAATCGAGTGATTGCGCCAGGGGGAAATAAACAGCATATGAGAAATTTTCTGGTTTGATCCGTCTCTGGATTTCTCATCTGGCCAGCTTGGAACACCAACTGCATAATCCTCAACTATTCTTCGGGTAATAATATTTATGGCCAAAGAATGTCGGAACCGAGGTGCGTAATCCCGGTTCAAACCCTCGAGCAATCCATCGATCCAGGGACCTGCGGCATTAACTACTACTCTACTCCTGATATTGAAATCTTCGTTCGTGATTGTATCTCTTGCTTTTACCCCCATTACCTTATTTTCCTGCTGCAGTAGTCCGACAGCAGCTACATAATTACAGACCTCAGCACCTGCGTTCGCGGCAGAATTGATAAAAGATAGAGTTAACCTTTCAGTATCATAAATCTGACCATCAAACCAGAGTGCTGCACCGGTTACATCCACATTTTGTAATCCAGGCATAACTGCCTGGCAATCCTCCTGAGAAAATATGCGGCTGGATGGGATTTCCTGGTCAGAATTAAGTGATTTATTTCGATCATAGCCAGCAAAATCATTTAACTTCAAAGCCATGCCCATCACTGCCTTGCTTTTCATTAATCGCGAATACGTCGGTGTTAAACAAGGAAGAGGGTGAACAAGGTGAGGTGCAATGTGCAGGTATATGCTTCTCTCCTGGATCATCAAGCGCACCAGGTTGAGATCGAAATCCTGGAGATAACGTAGCCCACCATGCACGGTCTTTAAGCTGTTTGCAGATGTTTCTTGGCCAAAATCCCCTCTCTCGATAATTGCCACAGATAATCCACGCTGAGCGGCGTCCCAGGCGATACATGCGCCATAGATTCCACCCCCGATCACGATTAAATCATATTCAACTTTGGATAGCTGCGTTGGATTTCTCTGCATTGATTAATGACCTTTTCTAGCAAACGCCATGAGGTGCCAACCAAGCGGCTTGACTAGTGACCTGGGAAGCAAATTGAATAATTTCACAAATCCCTTGTTATATAAGGTTGCTTTTATACCGTGATGAAGCCTTGTTTCAACCGGAAAACGTTCCGGGATAATAGTGATCTTATCGAATGGTGAAAGTAAGTGTTTAAACTCATTTATAGAATATTTTTTGAGCACCGGAGCATCCTCATGCTCTAGGCCTACCTTCATCACCTTCGACATGGCATTCAACCAGGAGTTTCGATTGTAAACCATCATGATCGCTTCACCATTTGGACGTAAAATTCGATAAATCTCTGCGATCATCTTGTCGGCATGGGCAGTATATTGGAGTACACCATGAGCATAAACAATATCGAAGCTTTCATCCTCAAAATCCAAAGCCTCGCCATTCATCACTTTCAAATCCCCATTCAACCCACGTTGGGAGAAGTTATCTTGAGCCAGGCTGATAGACACCTCTGCCAAATCTATTCCAGAAACCTGAGTGCCACCTCCAGCGAAGCGGACCAGATCGATACCAACCCCGCAGCCAACCTCAAGCAGGTTCTTCCCCTGGTATCCAGCAAAATCAACCACCTGAGGTAAATAACGTAATTTATCGAAGCGGTATTCGTCAAGTTGATCGAAAAATCCAAGCGAACCAATGGGTTCGGTAGCCACTTCTAAATCGTGAATGTGATCATTCCAATAATTCCTGATGGCAATCAGAAGCGGATCATTGAGGGGTATCGGTTGTATTAAAGTCGTTAAGCTCATTCGTTTGTTGTTTTAGAAACCTACCTTTTGGGTGAGGTTTCTTTCCAGGATCCTCCATCCATGAATTGTTGGTTCCAAATCTCAAAAACCATCAATGCCCATAATCTATGGCTATGATTCTGAACACCATTAAGATGATCTTCCATCCATCCATTAACGCACTCGGGGTTAAAGTATCCTCTCTGGCGCACTTTTTCTGGGGAAAGCAGATCGGTCATCATCGGTTTTAAGGATCCACGCAGCCAATGCTTGAGCGGGATGCTAAATCCTTGTTTAGGTTTATATAAAACGTCATGAGGCAGACGTTCTGACATCGCCTTTTTCAAAATATATTTCGTTTCACCTTGATTAATCTTCATGTGGGAAGGTAAATTCACAGCCAACTCCACAATGCGAAAATCCAATAATGGCACACGTGCCTCCAGTGACACGGCCATGCTCATACGATCAACTTTGGTGAGGATATCATCAACCAGATAAGTTTTAATATCAACATACTGTTGTTGTGCTAAGGGATTCCAATGGGATTTACGGTTGAAATGTCCCTCCAGGATTTCTTCTGTACTCTTTCCGTTGAGGGCGGCGCTAATTTCTGGTCGATATAGGTTTTTCCTATCTTCATATGAAGTGAACATCATCCAGCGAGTATGCTGCAATGAAGGGGATAATGCTGCACCCTCGATAAAGCGCTTCGTTTTATTGATCAAACCCTTTTTTTCTGGTCGTGGAGAAACTCTCGCTATCAATCCGGGCAGGAAATTACGACGTATACCCGCGGGTAGATTTCGATAGTAGCGATCCATCGACTGAGCGACGTAGGTGTCATACCCACCAAAAAGTTCATCGCCACCATCCCCAGATAGAACAACCTTAACTTTGCGCCTGGCAACTTCTGAGACCAGGTAGGTTGGAAAAACTGAGAAATCCCCAAAAGGCTCGTCTAAATGTCCTACCAGACGTTCAACCAGGTCAACGATATCTGGATCTAAGATCTCCTCCGTATGGTCGGTTCCATAGCGTTTCGCGACCGCTCGTGCGTAAGGCAGCTCATTATAGGTAGCATCATCAAAACCGATGGAAAATGTCTTTACAGGCAAAGACGAAGCTCTGCTCATCGATGCAACGACACTGCTGGAATCAATCCCACCGCTGAGGAATGCGCCTAAGGGCACATCACTCATCAACTGCATTTGGACTGCGTCGTCAATCAACTCGATCAACATTTCCTCTACAGCTTTTTCATCCTGAGGGGTATCTAAATCTGGTATATCCCAATATTTTTCAACCTGAGGATGGCCATCTTGATAAATCAATCGGTGACCTGCAGGTAATTTATAAATATTTTTGAATATCGTGCGCGGTGTGGGGATATATTCCAGGGTAAGGAATTGGTCTAATGCCTCTAAATCTACCTCCCGGGCAACTGCAGGGTGAAGGATGACGGATTTTAACTCAGACCCAAATATGATGCTGTCTTCGCCAAGCCAATAGTAGAGAGGCTTGATTCCTAAATGATCCCGCGCCAGGAGCAAACGTTTGCGGGGTTTATCCCACAATGCGAACGCAAACATCCCGTTGAAATATTCCGGGCACTGCACTCCAAATTCTTCATATGCATGAACAATAACCTCAGTATCACTCTGGGTTGAAAAATGGTGCCCTTTTGCTACAAAATCAGCGTACAGGTGTTTATAGTTGTAAATCTCGCCGTTGAAGACTACCCACAATGAATTGTCTTCATTCGTAACGGGTTGATCACCGGTTTCCAGGTCGATGATGCTGAGTCGACGCATCCCCAATCCAGCCTGTCCATTTACATAGAAACCATCATCATCGGGACCGCGATGTGAAATCACCCGAGCCATTTGACGCAGGATTCTCTCGTCAATTAGGTGATCTTGTTTTGCGTTGACTATTCCGCAGATTCCGCACATCAGATGATCATTATCCGTTCTTGTTTGAATTGCTCATGTCTGGTCTCAGGAGTTGTGGGTTTTGTATAACACTATATAGATTTTCTAATTTCGCCAAATACTGCGCTTGGCTGTATTTCTCCTCTGCCAGCCTTTTGCTGCCTTTACTTATCTTGATCCTTAATTCATTATCACCGATTAATCTAACCAATCCTTCAGCCATCGCTTCCTTCGTTGGCTCAACCAGAAGGGCATTATCGTGGCTTAATACCAATGAGTGAGCGGGGATATTTGTAGCTAAGATCGGTTTACCTGCGTGGAGATAAGTATAAATTTTCAAGGGAACTGATGTTCCTTCAATGCGTGGAGAAACCAGGACATCCGCCATGCTAATATACGAATTTGCATCTTCAAGTGAAACAATGCCTGTGAAATGAACCGATCCATCCAAATCCTTACTTGAGACCAGTTCTTGATTTCTCTCAATCTGATCTGGTTTACCACCAACCAAAATAAGGTTTGTACCTGGACACTGGGATACAACAGTTTCAAAACCCTCGATCAGCACGTCCACCCCTTGGTATCGTTCAAATGTACCTGTATAAACAATTTTTATTCCATTGTGCGAATTAAATTCTTCCCTGATCTTGGTTGGAATTTCATTACTGGATTGCTCCATGTTCAAAGGCAGGTTTTCAATCATCTGCATAGGTACATTTGGATTGATATCCCGGACATATTCCTCCAGGTCTGGCCCAATTGTGATCATCGCATCACACGAATTAATCACCAACTGCTCAAGGTACTCAAAGAGCTTGATCATTACATTATTATCACCAAACTTGAAGTTAACCAGCTGTTTCGGTAAACTCGAATGCATATCGTAAATATGGGGCAGGTTAAATAACCAGGCTAAGAATACCGAAAAGAATCCCGCTTCTTCATGAGTGTGAAT
>DATKXE010000283.1:0-5745 GCA_035529195.1 Anaerolineales bacterium | reverse complement strand
CTCGGGATCGCCGCGCATGACCTGCTCTGGAAACTGCTTGAACCATCCCAGCGGGGTCACGATCTCCCCATCCTTCATCATAATATTGCTGAGGCCCAGCACCAATTCGCTTGCCCGGCTCCACTCCTCCGCCAGCAATGCATGCTGCACCGCTTCGGCCTGCATGTTGTTTGCTTCATACCACTCGCTGGCTCTCAGGTGCAGGGTTGATTCTGCAGAACGGTCGCGAATTTGTAATCGGTGGCGCAGCAGGTCTCTGAATAACCGGTGATAGCGATACCACTCACGAGAGAGATCTAACGGCACGATAAACAGGTTAGATCTTTCAAGCGCCAGTAATACCTCCTGGCTATCCTGCCTCTCGACCACGGCGTCACACAATTCCGCCGTCAGCTGGTTCAGGATTGAAGTCTTTACCAGGAAATCCTGGACCGTGGCCGGTTGTCGGTTGAAAACCTCCTCAAACAGGTAATCCAGGATATAGCGATTGCTGCCGGTGAAAAGCTGCACAAAATTTTGCAGATCAGGATGACCTTGTAGTGAAAGCGCTGCAAATTGTAATCCAGCCACCCACCCTTCAGTACGGCGCTGCAGCGCCTCAATATCAGCCCGTGGTAGTTTTACACCCATTGTCTGATTGAGGAATTCAGCACTCTCACCGGTTGTGAAGCGCAGATCTTCTTGCCGGATTTCAACTGCCTGGCCGCGGGAGAGCAGTCGTGAAACAGGCAGCAGCGGGTCCTCGCGCGTTAGCACAACCTGGTGCAGATGACTTGGTTGGTGTTCCAGGAAAAACTGCACCATTTCGTGTATCTTCGGGGTCTGGATCAAATGATAATCATCCAGAGCCAGGATCAGCGGGGATTGGATTCCTGCTAAATCGTTTATCAGGGCTGTGATTAACGTTTTAACTTGTGGGGGTTGTGGTGATCGCAGCATCTGCATCGTCTGGGCACCAATATTTGCTTCGACCTCTTGAAAAGCTGCTGCCAGGTAAGCGATGAAGCGTGCCGGATCGTTATCCTCTTCGTCCAGTGAAAGCCACAGCACTTGCCCCGGGTAATCCTCCAACCATGCCACCGCTGCCGTAGTCTTGCCATAGCCCGCGGGAGCGGAGATCAGGGTTAGTTTGCGCGCAAACCCCTCCTCCGTCCACAAATCAGCGTTAAGTTGGTCTACCAGCCGCTGCCGCTGGATAACGCTCTCCCGCATGACGGGCATATTCAGTTTGGTCTTCAGCAGTAAAGTTTCCATTGGCTTAATCAGATTATATATCAGGGTGAGATAATTTCCAGCTGCCTGAAAGTTTTCAATAATTATTTGTTGAAGCACTCTGGGCGGAATGCAATGAAGTTACATCCCGCATGTAATGTGGGGCGAAGAGCCCTCCCGTAGAATTAAGCGGCAAATGAACATTCCCGTCAATTAAACCCCTTTGATCTATCCATGGGTAGATGACATCTATCCGGCAGTTTGGTAATCTAACTATATAATAGATTGGTATCTCTTCGATTGTCTCGTTCTACGATCTTATTTTCTATAATTCTCAGCTCACATCTGTTGAAAGGAGAACACACAAATGTCTGCCATTCTTGAAGTAGACCACCTGGAAAAGAAATATGGTGACTTCAGCGCTGTCAAAGGGATCAGCTTCTCAGTCGAGGAGGGGGAGGTCTTTGGCCTGTTAGGACCCAATGGAGCCGGTAAGACCCAGACCATATCCATGCTGACCGGGGTCATTCCCCCCACCTCGGGTACCGCCCGCATCGCCGGGCATGATATCAAGACTGACATGAACGAAGTAAAAAAGGTCAACGGCTTGGTGCCCCAGGACCTGGCTCTCTATCCCACGCTCAGCGCCAGGGTCAATCTCAATTTCTTTGGTCGCATCTATGGCTTGCGCGGCAGCGAGCTCAAGGAACGTGTCGAAGATGTGCTCCGCATCGTCGCCCTCACCGAGCGCGCCGATCAAACTGTCGACAAATACTCCGGTGGTATGAAGCGCCGCGTCAACATTGCTGCTGGTTTGGTTCACCAACCCAAACTGCTCTTCCTTGACGAACCCACCGTGGGGGTCGATCCCCAGAGCCGCAACCACATATTTGAATCGGTTCAGCGCCTCAATCGCGAGCGCGGCATGAGCGTAGTGTACACCAGCCACTACATGGAAGAGGTGGAACTTTTATGCAGTCGGGTTGCCATCATCGATGAAGGGCAAATCATCGCCATGGACACGGTCAAAAACCTGATCAGCATCCTGGGCGGCGGCATGATCTACGTCGGCCTGGAGCAGGTCGATGATACGCTGCTCGAGCAGCTCTCCCAGCTGCCAGCAGTAAAGGAAGCTGTTCTGGTCCCACCACCAGTGCAGCCACCGCTTGCGGAGGGCGAAGAGCCACAGTCGGATGCTGAACCCGTCGTGCCCAATCCCATTGTGAAGATCGTGGCTGAGAGCAGCCAGCAGGCTGTCGTCAATGTAATCTCCTTCCTTAATGAACAGGATCGCCCGCTCACCTCCCTGGAGATCCTGGAGCCCAACCTGGAAAGCGTCTTCCTGCACCTGACTGGGAAGAAGCTGAGGGAGTAAGCCGAGATGAAATCATTAAGCATTGCCTTCAAAGATCTCCAAATCCTGTTCAAGGAGCGCGGCGAGTTACTGCAGCTTTTCCTGCTGCCTTTGATCTTCATCATCGTTTTCAGCGGTGCTCTGGGCGCGCTGGGTGGCAGTGATGAAGTCGAGCGCCTCACGCTGCCGGTCGTCGACCTCGATGGCGGCGAAGCTTCCCAATCATTGCTTGCCGGGCTCGACGCCGCCGGGGGGCTGCAAACCAAGCTGTATAAACATAATGATGCTCAAAACCTGCTCGATGCCAACGACATCAACCGCATGCTGGTCATTCCTGCTGATTTCACCAGCGGTACCGCTCAGGGACAGCAGGTCGAACTGACCCTCATCAGCCACCCCAATGCAGACCTCCAGGAGACAGAGGCTGTGCGCCTGGTAATTGTTGGTGTGACTAGCGAGATGTCCTTAGAAAGCCAGATCGAAGCCAGTTTGAGGCAGATGGGTGACATGCAGGCCAACGCTCCCGAAGAATACCAGGTTTTCACCACCGATCGTATCCTGGCTCAAGCTCGCAGTCAGTTTGAGACTGCCCAAACCCGGCCCTTGATCGAGGTGATTGAGACTGTCCCCTCCCGGGAGGGAGAACGCGAGTTGGTGCAATCCATTGGCCTGGTTGCAGTTGCCGGCATCGCGGTCCTGTTTGTCTTTGGGACTGCCCAGGTGACGGCTCGATCTATTTATGATGAAAAGAAGGTCGGCTCATTTCGTCGTCTCCTGGCAGCACCCATGAGCAAATCTGCCCTGCTTTCCGGTAAGATGCTGCCCAACATTATCGTCGGCATGATCCAATTCACCGTGATCTTCGCTTTCGGTGTTTTCGGATTAAAATGGCTTGGTTTATCCGCGCCCACCCTCGGCAATGAGCCGCTCTCGGTGGTGCTGGTGTGCTTCGTTATATGCTTATGCTCAACCGCTTTCGGCATCTTGATCGCCGCCATTGCTCGCACCGAGAACCAGATTGGCGGCTTGACCAGCTTGCTGGTTTGGGGTTTGGGCATCCTCGGCGGAGCCTTCATCCCCATTGCCTTTCTTGACCAGTTCCTTGGACCAGTGGTCAAGGTCATCCCTCAATATTGGGCGAATAGAGCCCTCAGCAGCTTGATGCTGCGCGATTCGGGTCTAGCCGATGTGACTACTGAGATCGCGGTCTTGCTCGGCTTCACATTGCTTTTCTTTTTGATCGGCTTGTGGCGCTTCGACTTTGACTGATCGATTTGATACTGACCATAAATCAGTCTTTTGTCCATAAGCACATTCCACAACCATCAGGAGCATGTATATGAAATCAATCTATTACACTCTATCTGTCGCCGGAAAAGAAATCCGCTTGATCGTCGCCGATCGCGGCTTACTTGCGGTGCTGCTTCTTCTACCGATATTGTTGGGTTCACTTTTCGCGGGTCTCAACCTTATGGCCAATGAAGAAGGAGAGACCAATATCCTGTTAGAGATCATCCTGGTCAACGAAGATCCAGGCATCTTTGGAAGCGAGATGGCAAAATCTATTCAGGGTATCAACGAACTTTCTGTAAAACAAGCCGATACTGTTTCATCCGCAGAACAGCGTGTTGTGGAGGGAGAAGTCGCCGCCGCCGTTATCATTCCACCGGAATTCTCTGCAAATATCGACTCTTACACCCCCACTGAAATTGAAGTCATCATCGATCCCGCCCAGGCAGAAACCGCCAGCATTGTCACCGGCATCATCAACCAGGTGGCTGCTGAAGTCACCATTTGGGGTGAAATTCAATATGGTATTCGCACCATCATGGCTGAATCGGATTTGCTCTCAGAAGCTAGTCCTGATCAGCTGCGCGGTATCGAAGCTCAAAATCTGGGTGTGATCATGACCCAGTTGAACGAGCTGCGCCGCAATCCAGCCATCGCCGTGATCAATGAAAACCTCGAAGGCATCAAAGTTGAAAGTGGTATCGCTCTTTTCATCACATTCTTGTTTCCCGCGTTTACTGTCATGTTCATTTTCTTCATCGTGGGTTCAGAGAGCGCCTCGCTACTGCAGGAGCGCGAAGCGGGCACCCTGCGTCGTTTGCTGGCCGCCCCTCTTCCACGCTGGACAATCATCGCTGGCAAGATGCTGGCCTATGGTTTGCTCGTCTGTACCCAGGTAGTGATCCTTTTTACTCTCGGATATGTAGCCTTCGATATTAGCCTGGGAAGAGACCCCTTCGCTCTGGTGGCTATTACGCTCGCAGTGGCCTTCACTGCTGTCTCCATGGGCATGTTGGTAGCTGCTTTCGCCAGGACAGCCAAGCAGGCTGATAACGTCGGCATGATCCTGGCTTTCGTTTTTGCAGGCATTGGCGGCGCCTTTCCTACCTGGCCCCCCATGTTCCGCTCAGAAGGCTTTATCGGCATCCTGTCAAAATTCACCCCCCACGCTCACGCCCTTGAAGGATACTACAGTGTCATGGCAGAAAACGCGGGTTTTGTCCAAATACTGCCCCAGCTTGGATTTCTGCTGCTCATGGGCTTGGTATTTTTCTTGATCGCCGTCTGGCGCTTCCGCTTTGATTAAAACCCATCTGTAGGGGCGAAGCACCCATACTCCAAGCCTATTGATTGTAAAGGCTCTAACTAAGGGTGCTTCGCCCTACCTTTAATAACCAATACTTCTACACACTACTGGCAAGCCATTCTTCCATCTCCGCAGGTGTTTGTGGACGCCCCTCTTGATTGAGTACTGGTTCTCCCGCCTGATTGAAAATTCCAGACCGATCCCACTCATAATCTCTGATTTCAAAGTCTAATTTAAATTGGTAGTCTTCCAACGTGGTTATCTCCCTGTTGAACAAGTGAAATTATTCGACCCGGGCAGCTGTGCTGACATACGCTAGCTGGTTTTACATCCCTGATGGGTCGCCAATTTACAGATTCCATCTACTCAAGGCGCCGGTAGATGGACATTGCTTCACCAATCCACTTCGCAGGCCTTGCCCGTGAACTGCGAACTCTCTTTTGTATACTGCATCAGCTCAATTTGCACCCCGCTGGGATCGCTGATCCAGGCCTGCCAGCTATTATCACAGCCGAATTTTTTATCGCTGATCTCCCAGCCTTTCATTCTTATTTCAGCGATAACCGTATCAAGATCTTCCACT
>DATKXE010000282.1:0-3487 GCA_035529195.1 Anaerolineales bacterium | reverse complement strand
AGGATGGTGAGATCGACGTCGTGGTTTACTACCCCGGTCTGGTCCAGGCCTCATTACCAGCTGGCAATATCTTGACCGTCTCTCTCGAAACAGGTGCACCTCAAGGGAATTTCGTGGCTGAGGTGAAATCGTCGTTTGATCCTCAGGCTTCTTTTGGCAGTACCACAGGATCCAGCGTTCCGGGTACACTGGTTGATGGTTCGGTATGGATTTTCAATACCCTGGTCAACCAGATCTACTTACCGTTCACTGTTGAAAGTCGGTAATTGATAATCCTATAGAGAAATATTGTTGCCTGTGAAAATGGAGTGGCTGGACATCCCCTGTCCGCCACTCCACCAAGTTGTAAGTTTGTTTATCACGCGGGTGTTGGTGATTTCCGGAGCTGGTTCAGTGCTGCGCTTTAAACCCCGGCATTTAACACTCACCACCCAGGACAACCTCCAATCCTTTCGGGTTTCCAGCATCCGATTCGATTGCTAAATTGTAGAAGGGAGTAGCGATGAGAACCATACTGGCGAGGTTTAGCATTCTGTTTGTATTATCTGTCATTTTCTTGGCATTGCTGGTGGGTATGGCCGAATTGAATTCTTGGGTACCAACGAATTCTGCAGCTGCATTGGCTGGTCCCCAGCTTTCAATCAGCTCAAACATTCCTGCCAATCCAAACAGTACGGTTATCGTTCCAGTTCTGTTTACATCGAATGGAGCCCAGATATCCAGCACCGTTTTCTCGATCGATTATGATGAAACCTGGCTGAGCTTTGATGAAACCGTTCCCAATGCGCTCGAATTTACGCTGCCCACTGATTTTTCAGGTCAGTGTTCTCCAGACCAGGGCGATGCAGATGGAGAAATCGATTGCTTCATCATCGACCCTCTGGTCCCATTGGCCAGCTTACCAGACGGCGTGATCCTGAACATCACGCTTCGAACGAAGAATCCAACATCTCCAGTAGCCGCAAAAGCTGGGTTCTCCACCAGCAGCCCACCAGCTTCATTTGGCGGTACCGCTGGGCAGAGCGTCCCTGGTTCGACCCTGGACGGCTCTGTGCAGATGGGTGCCGGGTTCCCATCCTGGGCTTACCTGCCCTTCATCTGGAAGAATATTATTACTCCCCCAACCCCAATCCCCACAGTCACGGTGACTCCCACCGACACCATCACCCCATCCGTGACACCCGACCCCTCAGTGACACCCACACCGCCAACCTGTTCTGACCTGATCATCAACAGCGGGTTTGAGAATAGCACAGGTTGGGAGCGACCGATCACGAACTATACCGCGGTTTACTCAAACAAGCTGCCCCGCAATGGTCTGCGTTCGATGCGCACTGGGATCGTTTTATCCAGTGATAATATTTACAGTTACTCATCCGCCAGGCAAGGCGTAAGTATATCTAATGATGCCAAAAGCGCGCTTCTATCCCTGTGGGTGTACCCGATCAGTGGTGAGACCAATCTCACACTGGCAGCACCAGAGCTCACTTTAGGTGAACCTGTCGACACCCAGAATTTCTCCGGAGATTTCCAGTACATCCTGATCCTGGACCAATACGACAACTTGCTCGAAACCCTTGATATCGGTCTCAGCAACAGCCAGACCTGGACCCACAAGAGCTTTGATCTGTCCCATTATATTGGTTCATACAGTAAATTAAAGATTCATTTCGGCACATATAATAATGGCTATGGCGGTGTCTCTGCCATGTATGTTGATGATGTCACGCTGCAGGTTTGCAACAAGTAAGAATTGGTGAATAAGTATTTTCCTGAGACCCCAGGGTTTAATCCCCTTGGGGTCTTAGTTGTTAATTCCAAAATTTGTCATTCGATCAAGAGTATAATTGCAGCGTTATTTATCACCCACTGATCCACAGTTAGATAGATCAAAATTGGATGAACCCATGCCTGTGCCACTGATCGAATGCGTACCAAATTTTTCTGAAGCTCGCCGTCCAGAAGTCAGCGATGCGATCGTAGAAGAGATTGCCTCAGTCAAGGGTATATTAATCCTCGATCGTCACTCGGATCTGGATCATAACCGTACGGTGATCACCTTTGTTGGATCCCCCGCAGCAGTTGAGGAAGCAGCTTTCCTGGGAATCGCGCGTGCGGGCGAGCTGATCGATCTCGACCAGCACACGGGAGAACATCCCCGCATCGGCGCGACCGATGTGATGCCTTTCATTCCCATCTCCGGGACGAGTATGGAGGATTGCGTCCAGATTGCGCAGCGCCTGGGTCAGCGGGTTGCTGATCAATTGGATATCCCGGTTTACCTGTACGAAGAAGCAGCCACCCGTCCTGAACGCAAAAATCTGGAGTCCATCCGGCGCGGTGAGTACGAGACCCTCAAGCAGGAGATTGCCAGCAATCCAAAGCGGAGACCAGATTATGGACCACAGAAAATGGGTCCAGCCGGGGCGACGGTGATCGGTGCCCGTCCCTTTCTAATCGCCTTCAATGTATATCTCACAACCAGCGATGTTTCCATCGCCGAGAAAATTGCCCGCACAGTCCGCCATTCTTCCGGCGGCTTACGCTATGTCAAGGCGCTCGGTATGTTGGTGGATGGGCGAGCCCAGGTTTCGATGAATTTGACCAATTTTCGGAAAACACCCCTGGCGCGTGTTGTGGAGCTGATTCGAAGAGAAGCATCTCGGTACGGTGTTGCGCTTCATCACAGCGAGCTGGTTGGATTGATCCCCCAGGAGGCACTTGAGGATGCTGCGGTCTGGCATTTGCAGTTAGACCAATTCCAGGCGGATCAGGTCATAGAGAAACGCCTGTATGCAGTTCTCCAGGAGGATCTCCACCCTTCAGAGCCACAAGATGCACTCGTCACGGTTGACGAAGGTTTTCTCAATGCACTGGCCTCGGGGACTCCCACTCCGGGTGGTGGTTCCGCTTCAGCTTATGCCGCCAGCATGGCAGCCTCATTGGTATTGATGGTGGTGCGTTTAACGATTGGAAAGAAGAAGTATGTTGAAGTAGAAGATGAAATGCGATCCATTGAGCAGCAAGCAGTTCGTTTAGCCGAAGAACTCACCCAGGCCGTTGCAGAAGACTCTTCCGCCTTCCAGGCTGTCATGGAAGCCATTCGCATGCCGAAAGAGACCCAAGAAGAAAAGACCACACGTTCGCACAGCATTCAGACCGCTACACTTTATGCTGCCCAGGTACCCTTGGGAGTGGCGCGCAAATCGCTTGAGCTTTTAGAAATCACCCAGAAGCTGGTCTTGCATGGGAATTTGAATGCCATCAGTGATGCCGGCTCTGCTGCGGCACTGGCCGGTGCCGCGCTTAGTGGAGCTGCTCTCAATGTACGCATCAATGCCCCTGGTCTAGATGACCGGGGTACAGCAGCTGGTGTGCTCGAAGAGATCGGTGAGATTGAAATTCGTGGTGCAGATTTAGAAGAACAGATTCGGGTGCAGCTATTCCAAAGAGGAGGCTTCTCTTCAGAATGACTCGCACCTCCAGG
>DATKXE010000281.1:0-2896 GCA_035529195.1 Anaerolineales bacterium | reverse complement strand
TGAGATCAAGCAAGCAGTGGTAGGTTATGGTGGAGCGGACAAGAACCAGGTCCAGAAAATGGTCCAGGCAATACTTGAACTTGATCAAATCCCACATCCCGATGACGCTGCAGATGCCCTCGCGGTAGCGATTTGCCATCTACATAGTGCACGGATGCGTGGGTTTGCGATTGAAGCCGGATAATATTGGGAACAGCTGGAAAAATGAGACAATCTTGAGGTTCGTGGAACCATGGTTGATCAAGAAATGAATCGCAGCTGGCAATCACAGCAGATTTTAGATTGGCTAATGCAAGGAGACCCGGCAATTCGCTGGCAGGCCATGCGGGATTTGTTAGATTGCGAAGAAGAGCAATATAAAAAAGAACAATCGATTATCCCAAAGAAAGGTTGGGGAGCACAATACCTTTCATACCAGAACGCAAATGGCTTATGGGGAAACGGCATTTACAGCCCGAAATGGATTTCAACCACATATACCATGCTGACGCTGCGCCGCATTGGCGTTCCTGCACAAAACGAACAAGCCCAAATGGGTTGCCAGCTGCTGATGGAGCGTGGATACTACCATGATGGCGGTATAAATTACAGCCAATCACATCGGCAAAGCGAGGCTTGTATTACTGGCATGGTACTATCAGTCCTGGCTTATTTCCGATATCCAGATCCCAAGACAGATGAATTGGCAGATCATTTACTCAAGCGGCAAATGCCAGATGGTGGATGGAACTGCCGAGATTACATGGGAGATACCCACAGCTCTTTCCACACAACTATTTCAGCCCTGGAAGGACTGCTCGAGTACCAGAAAACAAGCTCTAAAATAAGGTCAGACATCGAAAAGGCAAGGCTGAGAGCGCACGAATTCTTGCTGCAGCACCTCCTGTATAAATCCCATCGTACCGGGGAGGTAGTAAACCCGCGCATGACACGCATGCACTTTCCCCCGCGATGGTTCTATGATTTCTTGCGAGCCCTGGATTATTTCCAGGATTACTTCAAGTGGAGAGCGAAAATCAAAATTACCTATGCGGACCGGGAAAGTGAAGTATTAGATCGAAAGCACAAACAAGATGAACGATTTTGGGATGGCATTGAATTGTTGAATGGCAAACAAAAAGCTGATGGACGATGGGTTATGATGCGAGGTCCTTCTGGGAAAGTATACTTTGATATGGAACAGGCTGGCAAACCGAGCCGTTGGAACACTATGCGCGCCCTGAGGGTGCTAAAATGGTGGGAAGGTGAGCAATGATCGCATCCATAAATGGAAATGTTATCCAGGTAGAAGTTGGGAGTTTGGTGGTCGAGGTGGGCGGCGTTGGCCTTTTTATCTCCGTCCCAGACCCTCTCACAGATCAAATTAAACCTGGTCAATCAATCTATCTGCATACCTATCTAATTGTCCGCCAAGATGCGCTGTCACTTTATGGCTTTGATACACAGGAAGGACGGGATTATTTTAAATTATTGCTGAGCGTAAGCGGAATTGGCCCACGATTGGCGGTAACAATTTTATCCACACTGACACCCGATTCTATTCGCCGAGCAATTATCACCGAACAAGCAGATATATTCAGCCAGGTACCCGGGGTTGGCAAGAAAACCGCACAGAAAATCCTTTTCAACTTGCAGGATAAGATTTCGCAAGAAGATGGTTATGAACCTTTAGCTGTAATGAGTGATGTTGACAGCGAAGTGTTGAGTGCTCTGGTAACCCTTGGCTACAGCGTGGTGGAAGCTCAAGCAGCCCTTCAATCTATTCCACGGGATGCACCTGAAGATGTTGAGGGTAAATTGAGATTGGCGTTATCTTATTTTTCATAGAGTAACGGAGGTCGCAATTGTTCGATAATAAAAGGATTGTATTTATTGGACCAGGAGTGATGGCCGAAGCTATGATCGCTGGCCTGATCCGCCAGGAGGTCACTCAACCCCCCATGCTCCTGGCAGCGGGACCGCGTCTGGAACGGGGGGAGGATCTGAAATCTCGCTACGGGATCGAATGGATGACGGATAATGTGACAGCTGCACGAGCCGGTGATATTGTGGTTCTGTCTGTAAAACCCCAGCGACTGGACACAGTCCTGGAAGGCCTGCATGGGATAATCAAACCGGATGCGTTAATCTTATCGATCGTCGCAGGAGCGTCCATCGCAAAGATCAGCGGGATATTAGATCACAAGGCAGTCATCCGGGCGATGCCCAATACGCCGGCTCAAATCGGAGAAGGGATCACTGTATGGACTGCTGCCCCTGAAGTCTCTGAGGTGCAGCGCGAGATGGGGCAGCAAATTTTAGCAGCCTT
Organism: Anaerolineales bacterium; assembly: GCA_035529195.1. GTDB lineage: Bacteria > Chloroflexota > Anaerolineae > Anaerolineales > UBA4823 > PFL25. The sequence continues at coordinate 588 of DATKXE010000281.1, read as the reverse complement.
GGGACAAGAAATATTCATGGAGGAGGAAACTTATTTGAACATGGCGACTGCGCTCTCAGGCACAGGACCTGCATATGTGTTCTTGTTTATGGAAGCTATGGTTGATGCGGGGGTTCACCTTGGTTTTCCCAGGCGGGTAGCAGAACAGTTGGTTGCCCAGACCGTGCGGGGTTCAGTGGATTATTACACACGTGATTCTGATCCAATGCACCTGGCGCGTTTGCGCAACCAGGTTACCTCGCCAGGTGGTACTTCGGCTGCAGCATTGTATTACCTGGAAAAAGCTGGATTTAGAACAGCAATATCCAGGGCTGTATGGGCGGCGTATGAGCGTTCAAGGGAGTTAGGGAAGGATGCTCGCGCACATTGGCCGGAGAATGTCAGCCAGCAGGATGATGGCTGAACTTAATTGTGAAGAACTAGACAATATGGACGCTTTCAGGTATCATTCCCGTTTGGAATACGCAAGGCAGAATAAGTGCCAAGGCTCTTTTTTAAGTACAAAATCAGGTAGGCAGTTGTTATTACAATTTTATGCAAAGGGAATGGTGAGCCCTTTTGCTTGACGCGTAAATGTCAAATTAGTAA
>DATKXE010000280.1:0-5206 GCA_035529195.1 Anaerolineales bacterium | reverse complement strand
CACTTCAAGGTAGCCGACCGGCCTGAAACCAGTGTCCTGGCCTGTCTCATCACCCAATTTGGTATACAGCTCCCGGGTGTATTTCGCCATATTAATCGTAGCTTCAGTTCCGAATCCACCGCTGACGATTAAACCCGCCGCATGCCAGGTGGTTCCCGCGGTAAGTTTGGAGCGCTCCAGCAGTAGCACATCCTGCCAGCCGAGCTTCGTCAGGTGGTAAGCCACACTGCATCCGATCACACCACCACCAATGATGACTACCTGAGCCTGGGTGGGAAACCTTCCCTGGGAATTTTGCTCAGTCAAAGTACGCCTCCTGTATTGCTGAAAATAGTATCAATTCAAAATCTATTCAATCATAAGGATTATACAATTGATTTGCACTCATATGCCCGATATTGATTGGGACATCCACGGATCATTTTTCTTGGTTCAGCAAGTCTCAAAACGTATGATTTAAGCGAAATAATTCGATCAGGGCTTGCGAAAAGGATCTGATTTATCCTGCTCCGGATCACGGACTCCAGTTAAAAATGCAAAGACAATAAATTTTTTTATTATGGATGGATTCATACTCTTTCGGCGATGATGATCAATACTGGTTCTCGCTGAAAGCCTTTTGCTAATAGTGAGTTTTGCAGTTCTTGTCCTTGCTGGATCAGCACCTCGCTTCCCGCTTTGTTTCCCAAACGCTGGCGGTACCGCTCGAGATAACCGGAGACACCGGCGATCCCTTTTTCGTTCATCGGGTCGGAATCTGTGTTGGGGAAATCCCTGATAATCATATTACCCAGGTTCAGGCCGCCCACAAAGTCCAGGATTTCTTGACGAGCGAATGAGCGATCATGCAGGATGCCCAATCTGGAATCAACTGCCGCAGCCCAGTGGTGGATGCGGATCGCGTTGAACTGTGCTTCCGTTGTTCCATCGCGATGCATTTCGGTGAGCATGAATTTGCCTCCGGTTTTCAGGACGCGTTTCATCTCCGCCAGCACCCGGCTGACATTCTCCAGGTGGTGCAGTGAAGCGGAGATGTTGACCGTGTCAAATGAACCGCTTTCAAATCCAAGATATTCGGCGTTCATCTGCGTGAATTGAATGTCTGCTGAATCAAAAGAGCGTTTGGCGATGCTCAACGTCTTTCTATTCAAATCAACGCCTGTAATGAGATCAAATCTGCCCAGGTAGCGTTGCAGGATGGTGATGTAGCCACCCTCACCTGCTGCGACATCCAGCACACGTCCACCATTCAATTCTGTGAAGAGCTCTTCAAATGCGTTCAATGATTGCTAGTCCTGAGTTCTGTTTATTGTTGTACTAAGATCTCAGCGATTTGCCCCATTTGTTCATCGTTTAGTGGTCCCCGCTGCAAGACGCCATCATTTTCATCCACCTGCTGTACGCTCTTAAAACCGGGAATTGGCACCATGCGCTCATCCAGAGCCAGAATATAAGCCAGCGCAGCCTGGGCCAGGGTATGTCCCTGTGAGGTGAGCACTTCCCGTAAAAAGTCTATTTGCTTCAATCGTTCGGCGGGGATACCCTCATTTAAATTCAACCTGTGGCGGATATCATCGTCTGGGAAAGTCGAATCCGGGCCGAATTTTCCGGTTAAGATGCCCTTGTTGAGGGGACTCTTGTTGATCCCACCCAGGTCTTTTTCTTTGCACAGCCCCCGCATATCGGGATTATCGTGATTAATATTCAGGGCGAATTGGATCGCAGTACAGTGTTCTCCACCTGCGAAGATCCTGGCGCGGTCAACGATATCTGTACTCCAACCGAAGTAGCGGATCTTGCCTTCATTTACCAGCTGCTCAAGCACTTGCATCACTTCAGGGGCGTGCTCGGGATCGTAGCTGGGTTCATGAAACTGGTATATATCGATATAATCAGTACCAAGTCGGCGCAGGCTGTTCTCACAATCCCTGCGCAGGTTTCCCAGGATTTGCTGATCATCCTTATAGACTACCTTTTCCGTTTCGTTGACCACGTGCCCAAATTTTGTTGCGATAACGGCTTGATCTCTTTGGCTTCCTAAAGCTTTGCCGAGTATTATTTCACTATGACCTGCGCCGTAATTGGCAGCTGTATCGAAGAAATTGATCCCCAGGTCGAGTGCAGTCTGGATTGCGCGCATCGATTCCCTGTCATCGACTTTTCCCCAGCCGGCCGGGAATGGCTCTTCCCCAGGCTGCTCCCAGGTCCAGGGTCCGCCAATCGCCCAGCAGCCCATACCCAATGCACTGACCTGGATATCACTTTTCCCTAATCTGCGAGTCAACATCTTTGCTACCTCCGCATAAGTCTCCTAGGATTATTATAGACTATCAAATAGCGGTACAATAACGAACAAGGTAAAAATTTAAAGGAGAACAGCCATGGAAAAAGAAATAATTACTACCTCAAAAGCACCCCAGGCAATTGGGCCTTATTCGCAAGCAGTTCGGGTGGGCAGATTTGTCCACACCGCAGGGCAGATCGCCATCAACCCCGAGACGAGCCAGATCGTCACCGGTGGTGTTGCCGAACAGGCAGAACAGGTGATGCGGAATTTACAGGCGGTGCTTGAGGCCGCTGGCACGAGTTTAGAAAACGTGGTGAAGACCACCATCTTCTTACGCTTCATGAAAGATTTCAGTGTGGTAAACGAAGTATATGGCAAGCACTTTGCTGCAGGAAAGCCGGCTCGTTCAACCGTTGCCGTGAGCGCCTTACCATTACAAGCGCTGGTGGAAATCGAAGTGGTAGCTTTGATACCAGGAGAAGAGGCTGCCCAAAAACCAGCCAAGAAAAAAAAGAAGGCTAAGAAGAAGAAAGTTAAGGACACAGGAAAGAAGATATAAGCCCACCCACTGTTCAAGTGATGTCAGGTAATCTAAAAGGGGCTGTCCCAAAAGGTTGTCACCCTTGAGCGAAGCCCTGTCCCTGGTCGGACAGACTGGGGGGAAGGGTCTCATCGACTAATTCTGAGATCCTTCACTTTGTTTAGGAAGACATTTCTATGGTTTTTAGACAGCCCTAATTTTTTATTGGATCAACCGGCAGTCGTTCCAAAGAATTCAATTGATGCTACTTGATCGGGTCAATTTCGGGATAAACTTCCCCGTTCTCTCCATATATTGACGATAATCGTCGCCGAACTTTTCAATCATTGCCACCTCTTCTTCTCCAAGACGCAGGTATATCATCAGGCCAAAAAAGAAGGTTGGAATAAAAGTTAACACCCAATTTCCCGCCAGCAATCCTCCGCCGATGTAATTTAAGAAATATGCTGTATAGATCGGATGGCGGATCCATTTGTAAGGTCCACTCTCAATCAGTACTTGGTCTTCCTTTAAAACAACCAGGGAATGGAAGCTTTTTCCCAGGTTGAAGTGAGCTGCCCACAAGAGGCTGATCCCGATCGCCAACTTGAGTGCACCAACCCATCGCAGCTAGGTCGGATATTCTATCAGGTAAGCAAATTCGAAAGTCCCAGGTGCGAAGATATATTCAAAACCGAATACGATCGTCACTAAAGCGGCTATAGCTCCAGGGATAAGTCGCAAACGGTTGCCGTACTCTTTGGTGAGAGCTTGTTCAGATTTGATTTTTCTTTGGTAGTAAATGCGGATCGCGAACATGAAGATGGTTGAGATGATGACCAACAATCTGAACAGAGTCTCATTATTCAAAAGCATTACCAATTCTCCTGATTGAAGACAGTCCTTTTGATGGACAGCTGCGAATTACCAATTAGCTCTGCAGCAGAGCAGCTTTGACTCGCTCTGGGGTGAATGGGATTATTCGCAAACGAATCCCGACTGCATCGAAGATCGCGTTGGCGATCGCAGCTGGTGCAGGTCCCTGAGCTGCTTCACCTGCTCCCAGGAAAGGCAGTCCCGGGCGGTTGAGCAGCACGGTCTCGATTTTTGGAGCTTGGGGAAAAAACAGAATCGGATAGGTGTCCCAATCACGGCTGGTTATGCCCTGTTGGTCATAGTTCACCTGCTCGTACAACGTCCAGCTGGCAGACTGTGTAAAGCTGCCTTCCAGCTGGTTGCTCAATCCATCTGCACTCACGATTTGACCAGCATCAGCTGCGATGATGGCACGATCGAGGTTGATCTGACCACTACTGCGATCAACCTGGAGTTCGACTACTACCGCTGTGTAGCACTGCCGGTTCTTGTATTGGGCGAACGCAATCCCTCGACCTCGCCCATCTGTTCGATTTCGCATGTTTGGTTGCCAACCCGCTTTTTGAGCAGCTGCTCGGACTACTGCCTGTGCGCGTTCGTCCTGGAGATGCCGCAGGTGGAACTCGACCGGGTCGCTGCCAGCTGCATGAGCCAGCTCATCCATGAAGGATTCGATCGCGAACACATTCGCATAGGCACCTAAACCGCGCAGCGCTGAAGTCCGCAGCGGGCTTTGAGGGACGAAATGCTTCACGATCCTTTTTCGAGGGAAGGAGTACAGCGGATCAGCGTTGCGATGACCTCCTACATGAGGTCCTAATACGGGTTGGGGGAGCGGCTTTGAATACGGTTCATCAAGGTGCCAGGCTGCCAGCAGACCAGAGGATCTGCTGCCTGCCCGGGCACGGCCGAAATGCGGGTAGCTCCACACATCGTGATTCCAGTCGATCACTGCGCCCTCTGTATCCAGGCTGGCCTGCAATTGCATGACCATGGCTGGTCCATATGGTTCCCAGGTATGCTCGTCAGAACGGGTCCACTGTAAGGATACCGGTCTTCCCGGATAGGCTTGAGCCAGCAGGGCTGCATCCAGGGCGGCATCATCCGCACCATTGTGACCATAACAACCCGCGCCTTCCATGTGGATCACGCGTATATCATCTATTTTCATGCCCAGCACATGGGCGATTGCCTCACGGATGGGGTAAACCCCCTGGCTGTGCACCCAGAGGGTTAACTTTCCAGCGTCCATGTGCGCAACTGCTGCCGAAGGACCGAGCGAAGCATGCATCTGGAAAGGCCGGAAATACGTCGCTTTCAGAGTCTCTTCTGCGCTGGTTGGGGTATTAATCGGTGGGATATCTCCTTCAACCGGTGTGCCATTTTTGACCAGGTATGATTGGCCGGGCTGGGAGAGCAGGACTTCATAGAGCTTTTCCTGATCTGGAAGCTGACCTGGGTCATTCCACTGCGATGCTTGCCTCAAACACTCGAGCGCCTCCACTGCTTGATGCTCGTGCTCG
>DATKXE010000279.1:0-2882 GCA_035529195.1 Anaerolineales bacterium | reverse complement strand
TGAATCTTTGCACTGCCCAACTACCGGCAAAATCATCCACCCCAATTAGATAATCTGCTGAGGCTGAAGGATCCGTATTCACATCATACGAATTTGCTGACCCACCTACATCAACGGCAATCTCCATATCAGAATCCAAAGTATTCCCTGCACAAGAAGCCAGCATAAATAAAGCCAAAATAATAACTATAAATCTTTTCATTGTTTTTCTCCTCAAAATGGTATGCCTATAAAAAAGGGATCGTCGTCTGTTGCTGAAGCTGTCCATATACTGTCATCCTGTGGCTCGATTAAAATAATCTCATTTTCGAGCACACAGATATTTAAATTGTGAGATTCTTTTTTACCACGATGCTTTCTAACTTTAGTTTGACCAAAAGGCCATGGGCCGGGGCCATCACCTTTGGCGCTTTCACCACGGTATTTTGAAACTGCTGCACAGAGTTGAAGTGCAAAATCATCACAATCAAAACGGTAGCCATGAGCGGCGAGCCGGTCTGTCAGGTCATTTGCCACGACTACTTTAATCTCATCGAGGGTAGGATACTCATATTCCGAATCTGACAGCCAGATATTTCTGCACTTGGGCCAGAGCGTCTGGATTCGTTTCCTGATTGTCTTGTGTGATACCATTATCGCCTCTAAGCCGCCTGAAATAGTTCATTATTTTTTTGATGATTGATGGTGTTGCACCAGCATCATATTCGTATGCGCCGACACTCGGAGTAGCAGAAACAGAATTTCCCCGAATATCCGTACCTAATCCAAGGTCTGTACCCATATCGATTGCATCACTACCAGCCTCAATATTAAACCCATCATCATCTGTAAATGGGATTCCGTCTGCACCAAGTGGTGAAGAAGGATTAATAAACCCAGGATCACCGCTGCTGACGTTACCCGTACCGGATTGAAAATCTAAAGTTCCGGTTTCCCAAAGATTGTATTGTGAAACATCAGCACTATAATGAACTTCAGGATCTCCAAAATATTCATAGCTGCCGCTATTCATAAAAATGTTGTTTTTTTCTGTAACATTATCCATTTGTTGTGTAATTGTATCATAAAATACATTATTGTAGTATGTAACACTAGATACACCGGCGTTGCCAGAACCAAGGCGAAGAACGGGATGAGCGATATCAGCAAAGATGTTATACACCGCAGTCACATCTCCCATTTGCCCATCCTCTTGAAACAAGAACATATTGCCCCTTAGTTCGTAGACTATATTTCTATTAAAAACCAAATTCCATCCTCCACTACCAATCCAGGGATTCATCGTGTCCATATGAGCGCCAGCCACATCGGGGGCTGACCCTGACCAATCTAACATATTAATAACGGATCTGGTTATGGTGAAGGTTCCACTTAATCTCCCCGAAAAATGATCCTGCCAAGGAAGTTTATAAAAATGACAATACTCAAGCGTTAAATTCGTAGGGTCTAAAAAAGACAGTGAATATTCAGCAGCATGGTTGTAGTTTCCATCAAACCGAGAGCCTTTAATCACAACATTATCTCCAGAAGATGATACATGCACACAACCACATTCAGACCCACAACTTCCACCATACCCGTTGTCAAGGTCAATCCAAAAGCCTTCCCATATAACCCCATCAAGAACCCACCAGGGCGAATCAAATAGAATTGGGGAAGCCATTGTAACTTGACCATCACCGTAAGTAGACGACCAATCACTCGCGGCCCCATGCGCGTCATCTGTTGCTTTCTTAACCGTAATCAGGGTTGTCCCACTCCCAGGAACATTGTACGTCACAGAGCCATAAGATCCTTCAGCAATCCAAATTGTCTCGCCACGTGTTACATTAGATTCTGCTGTTGATAGCGATGTATAAGCATTTGCCCAGTCCGTTCCATTGTTGCTGCCACCAGCTCCCGAACGAACATATATATCTGCGACAACCACAGAATTAGTGGCAATACAGAACAACACAACAAGCAATCCTAAAAAAAGTTTTTTATGGTACATTTATTATAAACCCCATCCCGGCATATCCACCTGATGTATTAGAAGTAAATCCGGGCGTTTCATCGGCTGGGTCATTGTCCCAACCTACGATTAAAGCCCTGACATTATAACCAGCGGTGTCGTTTTTACTAAGCTGAGTAATTCCTGATGTGAGAGCAATCGTATCTTCTTCATCCTCATCGGTAAATGCTGAAAAAACGACATCACCTGTCCCTGGGGTTCCAACATCACCAAGGTTTTCACCAGAAGCAGTTCCAGCCATCTTGACTACCGCATCGTTTGTCTCATCTGATCCAGTAACTTCATCTATAGAGTAGATACTATCGTTGAAGGTTTCCTCTCCGTCATCCTCACATTCAATAGTCAAATTCCCAACAGCAGACCAAGTGCCAGTCCCTTTGGAGATTGCTAAAAATCTCCTGCCTCCGTATGCTTGTAAATCAAGCTGCCCCCAAGAAAGTCCACAACCAGCTATCGTGACCGCTTCCTCTGCAGGCAAGCTGCCATATGCACACGCAGTTGATATTAAAACCATTCCAGTTGGTGTTTCTGTATTACAGGCGATAGTAATTATCTCAGTTGCGGATATTCCACTTGCCAGGTTTGTTACTGCAATACCCGCAGGAGGTTCCCCAGCAACCGTACCACCGCCAATAAGCCCTATCCCCCAGGCACCGGCAGAAATAGGGATGCACAATAGAAATATTATTAATAGGTATTTTTTCATTTATTACTCCGATACTCTGTATCCTGCGTTAGATCCAGCCTTTGGTATTTTTATCCTAACTAAAGCCGGTCCACTTTCTATGGTTGCTTCTGTTATATTTCCTGTAGCAACGTCTTCAACTTCATATGACGCTCTGGCTTTAACTGTGCAATCATACCACCC
>DATKXE010000278.1:0-7542 GCA_035529195.1 Anaerolineales bacterium | reverse complement strand
TGATGTTGATGCCTTGAGCCCGGGCCGGAGACACGACGCTGAAGATACCCCCCATCAAAATCACGATTACGAACAATGCTCTGGTTAAACGATTCTGTGGATAATTCATTGAACTCTCTCCCTTCTATGCAAAGATAGATCTATTATAATTTATTGAGTCCGATCAACATATTATATTACTTTTCAGGTCATTGAATCCATTGGTTTGAAGATTCGACCAATCCGAATGAAGAATCAAGCTGCAAGATATTGAAAAGCCTTGAGATAGATTTATATCTAATCAAGGCTTTCTGGTTCGATTGAAAGCATACCGAAATCTGGGCCCTAAACCATTCAATCAGGATGGGAAAATTTCTAAACAATCAAAGAGAGTGCATCATTGCTGATCAAAGACCAGGAGGCAATAATTTGCTCATTTATTATTCTTGGTCTTCTTTCATGATTGTGCGAAATGAAATTCTTGCTGCTGGACCTCTTCAAGTTTGAGACCGCCAAGATACAGAAATTCAAAACCTTTGCAAACCAAAATTCCTGTCCACACCATATCAGGAACTAATCTAGCATTCCTGAATTAATGGCTGCGATGGCATTAATCAAGCGATCCGGGGGATCGGCTTTACTCACAAAGGCATCTGCCCCGGCGGCACAAGCCCGGATTTTGAACTCTGGTCGCCTGCTCAATACGATAATTGATAGCTTGGGAAAATCTTCCTTAAGTGAGGTGATTAATTTCTCGGCTTTCAACTCAGGCAAATTCCAATCCAGCAGCATGACATCGGGGTTTACTGATTCAACTTGCCCAGGCAGTTGATCTGCTGACGAAACCTCACCTACGACCAACCACCCTGGATGTTGTTCAAGCAAAGTGCATAATGCGAACCGGGTCGAGGTGTCTCCATCTGCTAATAAGATGTGCATAAATCCAGCTCCAGGTGGTGATAACATAAAAATCAAGGCGAAATTATAAATCTTGTATTTACGCTAGCTTACCCAGTATCTAAACAGTGCTCTGGATCCGCTTTACTCCTGGTCTGATTGGTGTCCAGAATGGAATTGGGAGTTAACCGATGAAGCAACCAGGCCAATATTGAAGGCGGGGCATAGTCATTTTTCCGGGAAGAGGTGGTACGTCTTTTTTACAAGCGTCTATTAAAAATAACTGCTCTAAACGTATGAAAGTTCAAATCTATACATGGTATAATGTGGTATAAGAATTGTATACCACTGGACATTGGGTCCTATTTCAACAACCATGGATTTGCTTTGACGGTAACCAGAGATACAACCAACTCCATATCATTTACCATCCCACTATATATCCAGATTGCTGATGGGTTGATTTCCCAAATCGAATCAGGAGAACTGTCTCCCGGTACCCAGCTGGTTCCCGAGCGAGATTTAAGCATAGAACTTAACGTCAACCGGATGACTTTACGCCGGGCACTGAAGGTGCTCGAGTCACAAGGCCTGATCGTTCGAAAGCATGGTGTCGGCACCTTCGTCGCGGAAGCAAAAATCGACCGGCAAATGGAAACCATTTTTCGCTTCAGCAGCAGGATGCAAAATCGCGGTTTCACACCGGGGACAAAATTAATCCTGGTTGAAAAAATCCAGGCTGAATACAAATTAGCAAAAGATTTGGGGTTACCAGCCTCTGATATGGTTTACAACATCCTCCGTTTACGTTCGATAAATCATGAACCTGTTATGCTGGAAAGCTATAAAATTCCTGTTACCCGATTTCCTGGGCTCGATCAGTACGACCTAGAGAATAGGTCAATATATGAGATCATCGAGATCGAGTATGGTGTCAGGATAGCCCGCAATCGGCAGAGTTTCGAACCAATTATCACCACAGAATTCGAAGCAGAATTACTGAAAATAAAGATTGGAGATGCTTTAATGCTCGAAAAACGCCTTTCCTATGATGATCATGATCAACCAATTGAGTATGGAAAAGACCGCTATCGAGGGGATCGCTTCCGGTTTATCGCAGAAACCTCCCCATTTTCCATTTAATATTTCTGGTTCCTGGTATTTCCTCTACTACTTCGATTGGAGACCGTTAATTTAAAGACCTCAGACTCAGGAGAAAAAAATGCACGAATTTGCTAAACTCCTTACGCAAGATCAAGTTGAAAGAATTCACGAGGCCTCGCTTGAAATTCTCGAATCGGTTGGACTTTTGGTTCGGAACCAGAAAGCAAGGGGTATCCTTCGCGATCATGGGTCGCTTGTGGATGATGAGACACAGGTTGTCAGGTTTCCACGCCAGATCGTCGAGAAATTTCGCGCTTATTTCCCTCCTACTTTTACCTTCCGGGGAAGAGATGCACAGTATGATCGCACGATTCCAGGTGACAGCCCCGTGATTCTTACCGGCAGCTCCGCGCCAAATATCATCGATCCAGTTTCTGGATACGAGCGCAGGGCAACCTCAGCTGATCTGGCTCGCATTTCACATTTGATCAACGAGCTGCCGGGTTACGATGTGTTTTCGATTTCAACACTCGCAGACGATGCTCCGCCTGGGCAGTTCAGTCTCTCACGTTTCTATCCCTCGATAAAAAACACCTTAAAACCAGTGCGCGCAAATACCCCGCCTGAAGAAGCAGAAGACATGCTGAGCCTGGTCTATTTGATAGCCGGAAGTGAGTCTGCTTTCCGAGAGCGTCCGTTTGTCACCTTCCATTACTGCCCAGTAGTCTCTCCCCTTACGATGGATTTTGATTCGACGGAGGATTTGATATTTTTCAAGGAGCAGGGCTTACCCAGCTACTTCTCGATCGTGCCAAATGCCGGGCTGACCTCCCCACTTACCATGGTGGGCACGTTGGCCCAGAATAACGCTGAGTTTCTGGCAGCTGCAGTTCTCAGCCAGATGATCCATCCGGGAAGTGAGCTGATCTACAGCACGCTGCCAACGGTGGCAGATATGCGTACAGGTGCCTATTCCCCGGGTGCCATCGAGACAGGTATACTGCACATGGGTTGTGCTCAAATGGCACATTTCTATAACATCCCTTCCGGAGGGTACATCGGATTAACCAATTCCAAGGTCAATGATGCCCAATCTGGATATGAGACAGGCATGTCTGTGACCGCCGGATACCTGGGTGGTGTCGATCTCTTCAACATGGGCGGCTTGCTGGATGCTCTGATGGCTTTTGATTTTGCGAAAGCTGTCATTGATAACGATATCGCCATGATGTTGAAGCGCATTCGCAAGGGTTTCGAATTTAGCGAAGAGAACCTGGCTTTAGATTTGATCAAAGATATTGGTCCCGGCGGGATGTTCGCTGATTCAGAGCACACTCTGGAGCGCATGCGCACCACCATGCATTTAAGCGACATCGCCGATCGGCAGCCCCGCCAGCAATGGCAGGAGAATGGTGCTCATGATGTCCAGACCCGGGCGATGAAACGAGTCAAAGAAATACTCACCCAGGATAATCCAGCGATCTTTTCTCCAGAAATTGACGCTCAAATCCAGGCAAAATTCATCGGAATGGTCTCGGGTGAATCCAAACCCCCAGAAGGGTGGAAACGATCGCTATCCCCCACCCAGACAAGTAGAGAGACTCGTGATGAACGAAGAAAACGTCGCCACCAACAGGGTAACTCTCAATAAGAAGCTGTTCAGATTATTATTAAATTAGACATACTACCTGATTTTCAATTACAATTTTTCGATGCCGAATATCCCCAAGACATCTCCTGAAAACTGCAAGATTGCCCTGATGCCGTCCGGTAGGAAAGGCCAGGTTCCAATTGGGAGCAATCTACTACAGGCTGCCCAGGAACTGGGTGTTGAGCTAGAGTCGATTTGCGGTGGACGCCAAACTTGCGGTAAATGTCAGATCATTATCGAGGAGGGAAATTTTCCCAAGCATGGCATAACTTCGAGATCCAATCACATATCAGACCCATCCGATCTGGAACGAGAATACGACCGGGAACACAATCTCAATGGACGCCGTCTGGCATGTGCGGCACAGGTTCTTGGCGATATCCTGATCACGGTTCCTGAGGAGAGTCAAGCTAACAAGCAGATAATCGCAAAAGCTGCTACCGAACGCGCAATCGAAGTCAATCCCGCAGTAAAGCAGCTTTATGTTGAGGTCGAACCTGCGGTTCTGGGTGACCCGCGTGGCGACTGGGAGCGGTTGGCTCAAGCTTTACAGGATCAGTGGCAGCTCACAGAACTTGCCATCGATCCAAGGGCATTGGTCACCCTGCAATCCATTCTCCGGGAGGGAGATTTTGCAGTCACGGTGACCATATGGCAAGAAAAGGAAGTTCTCCGCCTGCAACCCGGATATCAAGATGGCATTTATGGTCTGGCAGTCGATGTGGGCTCTACCACGGTAGTGGCGCATTTATGTGATCTACGCACTGGCTCAGTGCTCGCAACCCAATCGGCTATGAATCCGCAGGTTCGTTTCGGGGAAGACCTGATGAGCCGCATCAGCTATACCAATTCAGAACCGCAGGGTTTAGCGAGGATGAACCGCATGATCATCCAAACTCTGAATGGGCTGGCTGAGAAAGCCGCTCATGAGGTTGAATTATCCCCCCAGGATATCACCGATGTTGTTGTGGTCGGGAACACCGTCATGCATCACATTCTGCTGGGTATCGATCCGACCCAACTGGGTGTTGCTCCTTTTGCTTTAGCGACTTATTCCGCGCTAGATCTAAAAGCCCGGGACCTCGGTCTTAACCTGAATAATGCCTGCCGGGTGCATATTTTACCCCTGATTGCAGGCCATGTCGGCGCGGACAATGTTGGGGTCATGCTGGCGGAATCACCAGCTGACCAGGATGGAATTTCATTAATCGTGGATATTGGCACAAACGCAGAGATCATCCTTGGTGATCGTACTCAGACTCTGGTCGCCTCCAGCCCCACTGGACCCGCTTTTGAGGGTGCCCAGATCACTCACGGTCAGCGGGCAGCACCTGGAGCGATCGACCGGGTGCGTATCGATCCAAAAACCCTTGAGCCACGCATCAAAGTCATCGGTCACAACGATTGGATCGTCCCGCAAAATGACAGCGGTGTTCCACCTCAGATCAAAGCAACCGGGATTTGCGGCAGCGGGATCATTGAAGTGATCGCCGAGCTCTTTTTAGCTGGTATTATCAACTCCAAGGGTCATTTTATCCCCAGCGCAGCGGAACGATCCCCTCGTATCCAATTTAACGGTCCCACAGGTGCATATGTTCTAGCAGAAGCTGACTGCACTGCCACTGGTTCTGCGATCATAATCACTCAAAATGATGTGCGCGCCATCCAGCTGGCAAAAGCTGCCCTCTATGCAGGCACAAAGCTGCTCATGGACCATCGCGGCGTCAAACAAGTCGACCGGATAATCCTGGCCGGGGCATTCGGCACTTTCATTAACCCCTATCACGCCATGGTACTGGGATTAATCCCTGACTGTGATCTGGATCACGTGGTGGCAATCGGCAATGCAGCTGGTGATGGTGCTCGTTTGGCTTTGCTTAATAAGAACTTGCGCCATAAAGCCGTCCAGTTAGCTCGTTCAGCAACTTACGTCGAAACACCACTCGAAACCACCTTCCAGGATGAATTTGTTGCCGCACTGAACATCCCCCATGCCACGCACCCTTTTCCCCACCTGGCTGGCAGCTTACCGGAATTCCCAGAGGAAAGTACCCGCAAGCGGAGAAGCCATCTGCGATCTGGAGAATACACGAACAGAATATCCCAGCAAACAATTCCCATTATCTCAACTGATGATAAAATCCCCTAAGATGGAGTTAAACATAATATGAGCGAAGATATAGATATCACCAAACTTGAAACTGCTGAAATTCTAGAGCTGATCCAGGACGACCTTTACGACGGTTTGGCGGACGAAGTAGTTGCCAGTGTTAACGAGCTGCTTGCCCGTGAAATGACCCCTTACGACTTGCTCAATAAAGGGTTGGTTGCCGGAATGGATATCGTGGGCAAGGATTTCCGGGACGGAATTTTATTCGTGCCAGAAGTATTGATGGCAGCCAAGGCGATGAAAGCAGGAATGAATATTCTGCGGCCTCTGCTGGTGGAAACCGGTGCACCCCAAATGGGCACCCTGGTGATCGGCACCGTCAAGGGTGATATCCACGATATTGGAAAGAATCTGGTTTCGATGATGATGGAGGGCGCTGGTTTTAACGTCATCAACCTGGGTATCAATACAGATGTGGATGCATTTCTCGACGCGGTGCGCGAACACAAACCAGACATCCTTGGTATGAGCGCCATGCTGACCACCACGATGCCCTACATGGGGGTAGTGATCGAAACGCTCGAACAAGAAGGACTGCGTGAGCAGCTGCTGGTCTTAGTTGGTGGTGCACCGCTTAATGAAGCCTTTGCCGAAGAGATTCGCGCCGACGCGTACTGCCGCGATGCTGCTGTAGGTGTAGAAACTGCGAAGAAAATGATGGCGATCAAACGCGGCCAGCTCAATTAGGAGATACCATGCCAACCATTCAAGACCTGGTTGATAAAAATGGGTATGTCATCACAGATGGCGCTATGGGCACGGTGCTGTTTGCCGCGGGTTTGGAACAGGGTGATCCACCAGAATTATGGAACCTCAAGTACCCTGACCGCGTAGCTGATGTTCACCAGGCTTACCTGCAGGCAGGCTCGCAGATTGTCCTGACCAATACATTCGGCGGCACCCGCCTCCGCCTGGCTCTTCATAACGCCCAATCCCAGGTAGCGCAAGCCAATCATGCCGCGGCAGAGATCTTACGCAAGGTGGTTAAGCAGAGCGGGAAGGACGTAATAGTGGCCGGCGATATCGGTCCCACCGGTGAAGTACTGGTTCCCTATGGGGAGCTCGCTTTCCAGGATGCCAAGGATGCATTCAAAGAACAGGCTTCCGCATTGATCTCCGGGGGTGTCGATTTGATCTGGATAGAGACCATGTCCGATCTTGAAGAAGTGCGCGCCGCAGTCGAAGGTACTCGTGAGGTTTCAACGAACATTCCCATTGTGACCACCATGACCTTTGATACGCATGGTCGCACGATGATGGGCGTGACACCAGAACAGGCTTTTGAGACTCTTACTTCATTCGGTGTTGAGGCTCTGGGTGGGAACTGCGGCAATGGTCCCGAGGAGATTATCGAGGTGATCACCAAGATGCGTGCCATTGACCAGGAAACCATCCTGGTGGCGAAAGCAAATGCGGGTATTCCGGAATTAGTGCAGGGTAAAGCGGTCTATCGCGCCAGCCCAGAAACTATGGCAGATTATGCCATCCAATCGTACCAGGCAGGGGCCAGGGTGATCGGCGCGTGCTGCGGCAGCACACCGGATCATATTTTCGCAATAGTTGAGTCTTTGTCCCAGCACGCTATGTGATGAAAGATACAGCCTTGATCGTTTGCGGAGCGCTGGCACGCGAAGTGCTGGCAATAAAAGAGAAGCACGGTTGGGATGCCGAAGTATTTGGTTTACCCGTTCTGCTGCACAACAGACCCGAAAAAATCCCCCCCGCGGTACTCGCTCGCATT
>DATKXE010000277.1:0-4977 GCA_035529195.1 Anaerolineales bacterium | reverse complement strand
ATGGTACTGGGCAATTATTGCTGGAAATGAATAGAAATTAGCAGCATAACCCCTGCTCCACCTGGCAGTCGGTTCATCCCCCCACCCTGATGCCTACTTACTCTCCTGTGTTGCTACATATTCCCATCCCAAGAGCTCCAGGGTTTCAAACCAATCTGACCACCAACCGTTATTAATACACTCTTGAACAATGCCCCCTTTAGTACCGGGGACCTGGTCGTGGCTTAGAAGAAAATCTCTGGTCTCAAGGTCTTGGGAGTTATCCGACAGTAAACCCAATCCTAACCAGTTAGCCGCACAAGTTTCATAGCTATACTCCCCAAACATTATTGGTTTAGGATGTGCTTCTAATAAGGCTTCAAAATAGTCCGATTGCCAGCCACCATTGATACAATCTTGAATAATGCCACCTCTAGTTTCGGGTATCTGGTTTTCGCTCAATATCATTTCTCTCACCACAAGGTCACGGCTTCCGTCTTGTGGAAGTCCCGCATCAATAAATCCAGCGTCCCAGTTAGCTTCACAAGTTTCATAATTATATCCACCATAAGTAGGAGCTGCAGTTGGCCTTACGGTAGGCTTTGATGGACTACAACTGGCTAGAAATATTAGTATCAGAAACAAAATTATTTTCTTCATTATTTTCCTTTTTGTATCAAGGGAAATTTACCAAAATGCCTTATTGCCTATACGCAATTCTAAAAATTGAACAAATATTTGAAGCAATATAGATGTGTATTTCCCTCAGAAAACCGCTCTCCGACTGCCTGGGAGGCTCACTTGCCGTTCAGGAAGTATCCCTTTCCCCTAACAGTGTGTAAATAGCGAGGATTGGAAGGATCTTGCTCTATTGCCCTTCTCAGATAGGCCATATGCGTGTACAGAGTATTCATGTCCCCAACGTAAGACGTTTTCCAGATCTTGGTAAAGATTTCTTCCTTAGACACCAGGTTGCCCTTCTTTTTAATAAGGTATTTTAAGACCTGCACCCCTTTGGTGCTCAAGTGAGCAACCCTATTAGGCGTGAATACACGCTGTTTCGCTTCGTCCAAACAGATATCGCCATAAGAGAGGCAGCAGTTTCTGTCTAGCGGAGAGAACATCTCTATGCTGTTGAGCAGCTTCCTGATAGAGAGCCCAGGGCGAACCAGCATATCAGCCTTGGCCGGCTTCTCTTGATCAGAATAAATCAACACAGGGATGTGCGGGGCTGCCCTCTTCAGGGAGGCGCAGGTCCTGTCCCCCTTTGTTCGCATCGATATCGCGTTGAGAATAACAGCATGGGTGATCCTGTGCTGTTTTAGGGCTTTCAGACCAGCGTTAGCTGTTCCTGCCAGACAAACTGAATACCCTTCAGCTACAAGGCGGTCTGTAAGCGAGTCTCGCGAGTTCCTTTCAATAACTAATAGGTTTTTTTTCATTGGATGTACGGACTATTTTACCAAATCGGATATTTTATCGAATTTGGGGATCGTTTATTGTCTTTCTAATTATTGGCGTCTTGGTATTCTGTACTAAATGTCCCAAGAAAGATCGATCGATACACCCCAGGGGAACCCGGCGGTAATTGAAACTGGATCCGCTCCTAGTTTCTTTCCTGGTTTCTCTGCTGTTGCCTTGAATGTTTGGACAGCAGAGAAAAGCGGCTTCACAAGGGAGTCCTTTTGAAATGCAGCTGCAGACAAGAATGCATTCAGGAGAGTAAATGACGCCAGGGCTTGTTCAGGGTTTTCTTCTTTTAGAAAGTTATCTACAAGCGCTAATACCAGCTTTCTGTCAATCCTGATCCAAATGCCATGATCTTTCCCATTTGATCATCGGTCATTCGGTATACCATGTTCCTCTTATTAGGAAAGATCTCAGCAGCCTGCCATTCATGTTTCTGGACGCTTGTAGCTACCCCTATCTTCACGCCTCGCGCATTCAACTCAATCATCAACTCAGCTGCATTGAACAAAAATACGTAGTCGATCAACCAGGGCCGAATACCTCCTCGGGAGCTCACTGCCTGTCCCTTAGGGCCGGTCATAACCAGGAAAAAGTTTGGGAGATCTTCTGGGTTGATGTCCAGCATGTATTCCAGTTTGCTGTACCATTTGATATTGACGGTCATGTCGGCCAGGTTGCCGCTTTTGAAGTGGCCATCAATCCCTTTTGCATTGGCCGCTTCTTCCAGCTCGATATCAAAGATCTCTGCTGCAATGTACTCCCCGGTATGGCCAATGGTGGCCGGCCGTCCCGTGATCTCAGAGATCCTTTCACCGAGAGTGTTCAGCTCTGAAAGCAGATCCGAGAGTTTGTACAGGTCAGTTTGAATGATTTCCTTCATATTCTGTATTATCTTTATTTTAATCACTCGGAATTCTAAAAGTAATCCAGGGGCAACTGCTTGTATCTGATTTGCCCAACGGGAATAATAATCCATCTCTGTTCCCAAGAGAAATTATGCAGCCCTCTGAACTGCGATTTCGCAATAGGAGGGAGGTATGATCGATCCACTCCATGCTGTGGCGGGGGACATTACCTGCAGCTGGATTATTTCCGAAATTAAGTTCATGCATGATGGATTCATGAACATCGCCTATGAACCATTTCCCTTCCGATCTATAGAGATAGCTTTTCCCATCCGGTAGCCAATCAGGGAACTCGGATGAACAGGGCAGTGTCAAAAGCTCTTTTCCATCGGGCAGCGTGCGCAGATGGGTGATGAAAAAAGCCCCATCGCCGCAGACTCCCGTTTCAATGCTGAAATAGTACTCGGCATAAGGGGATATACTCAGCACGGTTGGCGTCCCTACTGAAGGCTCAACTTCCGCAAGCAGTTCAACTTCGCCTGTTATATGCATTCTCCAGATTTGCTCCAGTCCACCAGCATATCCACCAGGCCAATCCGAGGGAGTGTAAATATCCGAAGGAGGGATGGTTGCAGTGAAATGCTGGCTGGTTCTGTCCCAGTACAGATTTGGTGTGCGCCAGGACTCGGTGGGAATCAAGAGTGGATCAAACTCCAACAGGGTTTGATTTTCCCCGGTTTCCAGATCGATTAAGGCTATCCGCCTGGTGGTGGATGTCGCCACATAACGGCCATCGGGTGAGGGGAAATAATCTCCCCCCTCTCCTGGAGGAGCCAGCTGGTGCAGTTCACCAGAGATATCCAATAAATACAGGTCAAACATTGGACTGACTCCTGGTGGACCTTCTATCACTCTGAGGGTGGTAAATAGCAGCTTATGGGTTGTGGGCATCCAGTCATAGTCCCGGATCATTAGCTGGGAATCATCCTCGGGGAGGGCGGTAATTTCTTCTCTCGACAACAAGCGATGTAGATTGTTGCCATCTATTCCGATTGCCCAGATTTCAACTATGGGATATTCCGTTTGCTCATATTGGTAAAATGTCACCCATGTCCCATCATAAGATATGGCTGGGTTAGAGATCCTCTCCTGGGCGTGAAGTTCAACAACTTCACCGTCCTTCCAGAGATAGATGGTGTCATCCAGGATATAAGCTAGCAGGAGTTCCCCGGGGAAGAATTTAGCAATTGATGTTGGGGTCGTGGTGATAACAGGTACGGGTGTCCAGGTGGTAGGCAAAGCAGCTGGCTGCTGGGTTTCGGAAGGGATTGGTGGAAGGTCGGCTTCAGGCGGTAACAGGGGCGCACAACCGCCCACAAACACGATCAGGAGCAGCAGGCAACAAATTATCTTTTTCTTCTTTTTTCTCAAGTCGGTTATTGTATCCATTTTGTAATTAATCTAATCATAACCGACACGAGGGAGAAGTCACAAGAGATACTCCAAAGATGTACCTTTAATTTCAGTCCCCTAAAAATGTTTTTTTGGAGAAATCAATTTTATCCTTGTTATACTGTTAACATGGCCCTCTCCAAATCTGATTACATGTTATACCTCCGCCACCCCGCTTGGTTGTGGTTAAAAAAGCACGAGAAACACAAACTTCCCCCTATAGATGCAAATACTCAAGCGATGTTTGACACAGGTCATAAGTTTGAAAGTATTGCAGAAAATCTATTTCCCAATGGTGTTAGGCTGGGATTCAATAATTACCAAGAATACAAAAATCTTATTCAAAGAACCAGAGACGCAATAAATAGCAGCGTCAAAACCATTTTTCAGGGCAGACTTGAAGCAGGTGGAATCACCTGCATTGTTGATGTATTAGACAGAGTAGAAGGCAACACGTTTGATTTATTCGAAATCAAGAGCAGCACGAAAGTAAAACCTGAACACGAGTACGATCTGGCATTTCAATTAGAAGTTCTGCAAAAATCTGGGCTTACCATCCGAAACCTCTCTATCGTTCATGTCAATAATGAATACAGCAAAGAGGGAGAAATAGATCCTCAAAAAATCTGTTCTGTCACCGATGTCACCGAAGCAATAAAGGGCCTTAGCCAAATTACCAAAGATCAAATTCAAGAAGCTTTCAAAGTTTTAAAAATGGGGGTATTACCAGATATTTCACCCAGATATGTTAATCGGCTCAACATTTCTAACACCTCGTGGTTCCAAGACTGGCTGGAAGTGCATAAAACCCTAATCCCGGATATGGATGAATACAGTATTTATCATCTGAGCTATCCAAACTCAGAGCAAATTGAAATACTGGAAGAAGCGGGGATCGAGCTTATTCAAGATGTTCCCGAGGAATACTCTCTCCGACCCAAACAGCTGGCTCAAATCCAAACTACCAAATCAAACCAGAGAATTGTTGACAAAGAGCAGATCAAAGAATATATCAACAGTCTTGATTTTCCCTTGTATTTTTTTGATTACGAAACCTTATCAAGCCTGGTTCCTTTCTTTGACGGGATGGGGCCATACAAAGATTACCCTTTCCAATACTCACTTCACATTATCCGGGAGCCTGGAGAACAGACAGAACATAAAGAATACTTACACCAGGAAAATTCCAATCCCATACCAGGATTACTTGAGCAGCTCAAAAAAGACATTG
>DATKXE010000276.1:0-5533 GCA_035529195.1 Anaerolineales bacterium | reverse complement strand
GGTGGTGCGCTGGCCAATTTGTAAGACCTGGGGGACAAGCCTCCAGTCCGGACGCATCAATACTATGTGGGCAGCTTCCATGGCTATATTGTGCCCAGCGGCACCCATCGCGATGCCAACATCAGCCTGGGATATGGCGGGGGCATCGTTGATACCATCTCCAACCATGAGCACTGTTTGACCGAGAGCCTGGTATCCCTTGACGATATTAATCTTATCTTCTGGGAGCAGCTCAGCCTGGTAGGAAACGCCTAATTTCTCCGCCAACCTGGAAGCATTAACCTGGTTATCTCCGGTCAGCAGTTCGATCCGTTTCACTCCCAGGTCACGGATGGACTGAATCGCCAATGGGACTTCCGGGCGCAGTTTGTCTGCAGCTGCCAATATCCCACAGGGTTCTCCGTTCAAGGCTACGTAGAGCAGAGATTTCCCCTGTGCCAGTAATTGGTTCTCTTCAAGGCTGTCAGGGAATTGACCGCAGAGCTGCTCGATCAGCCTGCGATTTCCAACCGCAACTTTGTCCCCATTCAAGTGAGCCTTAATGCCCATCCCAGGTAACGTTTCGAATTCATCCGGTTCCAGCAGGTGAATCCCCTGTTGGGCAGCTTCAATGCGCACCGCTTCTGCGAGGGGGTGTTCGGAATATCTTTCCGCAGAAGCAGCTAAAGTCAAGAGCCTGATGCGGTTTTTTTCTGTCAGGTCCGGCTGGCTTGATTTATTCTCTCCCGGCACCCCCAGGGGGAGGATATCTGTGAGATAGGGTTTCCCAAGGGTGAGCGTACCAGTTTTGTCGATCAGCAGGATATCGACCTCGGGCAAGATTTCCAAATACTTCCCACCTTTGATCAGGATGCCCTGTTTGGCTCCCGCTCCGACGGATGCCAGGATGGCGATGGGTGTCGCCAGTGCAAAAGCACATGAGCAGGCGACCACCAGCACGGCCGCGGTTGCCATTGGATCACGACGGATGATCAGAGTCAGCAGTGCCACCCCGATCACAACCGGCAGGTAGTATGTAGAGAATTTGTCCGCCAGGCGCTGGATTTCACCGCGCTGCGATTCCGCTTCTGCAACCATATTGATCACCTGACCATATGTCGAATCAGGTCCCACTTGTGCAGCTCGGACCCGCAAGCTACCTTGGGAGGTAATCGTGGCGGCGAAAACGTGGGCTCCTGGGCCGGCCTCAACCGGCATGCTTTCACCGGTGATCGTAGCTTGATCCACAATGGCGTGACCCGCAATCACCTCACCATCTACCGGGATTTGCTCGCCCGGACGGATGACAACGATATCACCAACCTTGACCTGCTCGATCGGAACTTCGATCTCGCCACCATTTTGGACCAGGCGTGCAGTTTGTGGTGCCAGGCTGCTGAGGTTCTTAACTGCCTGGCGTGCTCTTTCCGTGGTGAAGCGTTCAACATAATCACCGACGCGCATGAAGAAGGCCACCACAGCAGCTGTAGCCCATTCACCCACGGCGATCGCAGCCAGGACACCCAAACTCATCAGGCTGTGGGCGATAATCTGGCGGCTGCGGGCTGCCCGGATGACTTTAATGAAGGCAGGATATCCGATCAGGATGACGATCACCAGGCTGATAGGCCAGGGGATGCGGGAAGAAATTAGCTCGAATAAACCCAGCCCTTCACCGATCACGATGATGAACAGGATCACCCCGAATAGAATGCCAAGCAATAAGAGAATCGATCTGGCGTAATTGGGTGGGTTGGGAATGGTTGTTTCGTGAAGCTGGTCAGGGGGAACGGTATAACCAGCGGAGGCGACTGCCTTGCGTATAGCCGTTTTGTCGATCGAACCTGGTTGGTGCTGAATTACGGCTTTTTCTGATACCAGGTAAACTTCAACCGATTCGACTCCGGATACCTGTTCGATGGCGCGTTTAACATGCCGGGTGCATTCGGCACAATCCATTCCTTGAACTGGAACCTCGGTTATTATTAATTCCACAGGTAACCATCCTCTGCGACCATAGAGGAAAAGTATACCTTATGAAAGGGCGAAGCATCCATTTTTAATAACTGCTATTCTAAGCAAGATAGCAGGATGCTTCGCCCCTACCAAAGTCAGGTATAGAGAAAGAGACACCAGATTTGAGGTGTCTCTTTGCTTTAGAAAAGAAATTTGTAAATATTTGAACTTCTGATTACTCTTTTTCGTAGGGTACCCCATCCGCAGCAGGCATTCTTGAACGGCCCACAAAGCCTGCCAGGACGATCATGGTAGCGATATAAGGCGCCATGCCG
This sequence comes from Anaerolineales bacterium, assembly GCA_035529195.1. Lineage (GTDB taxonomy): Bacteria > Chloroflexota > Anaerolineae > Anaerolineales > UBA4823 > PFL25. Next base: position 3,263 of record DATKXE010000276.1, on the reverse strand, counting down.
AGCAGGTCAACGGGGATACCAACCTGGAGCAATGAGAGTTTCTCCTGCCATGAGTCAAAGAAACCGAATATTAGTGATCCAGCGAAGGCCCCGAAGGGATTCCAGTTACCGAAGATCATGGCTGCCAGCCCCAGGAAACCCTTACCAGCCGTCATACCCTCGTTGAACCTTCCCGCGGCACCGATGCTCATATAAGTACCAGCCAAACCCGCGATGGCCCCGCTGATCAACACACTGATATAGCGGATGCGGAAGACGTTGATGCCCAATGTATCGGCTGCTTTGGGATGTTCCCCAACCGATCGCACTCGCAACCCCCAACGGGTTTTATTCATCAAGATCTGGGTGACAATCAGCAGGACAAACAGGGTGTAGATGATGGGGCTGAGATTGAAGAAAACTGGACCCAGGACGGGGATTTTCCACAGCCAAGGAATCGGCAGGGCCGCAATGGCTGGACCTGGCTGGTTTAGCTCAGGAAAAGTATTTAAGACCGATCTTTGCAGGTAGCTGGTTAATCCCAGGGCTAAGATGATGATGCCTGTACCGCTGATGATCTGGTTAACTTTGTACTTGATGGACAGCACAGCGTGCAGGCCTCCCAGCACCATACCAGCCAGGATGCCGGCAAAGACACCCACAAACATATTTTGGGTGATGCTGGCGAATACAACGGAACAAAAGGCGCCGAACAGCATCATACCCTCGATACCGATATTGACCACGCCTGAACGCTCACTGTAGATACCGCTCAGGGCTGCCAGGGCAATCGGTGTGGCACGAACGATGCTGCTTACCAGCATTCCAGTCAAGTTGATGGATTTGCTGGTGGTGGCCCACACCAAGAATGCTAATATCGCCAGTCCCGCCACTATAAAGACGACCCAATCACTTTTATTAAAGCCCCGAAATACCTGCCAGAATCCGATCCCAGCGGAGATGATACCCAGAACGATCAGGCTGGTGAAGGTCGGGAGGACCAGGTCAGGCGCGGCGATGGTCACCCCAGCGCGCTGGCTGGTCAGAACAAAGGTCGATTGGAGGCCCTGTTTGCCAAGGGCAAGCAAGATTATGCCTGCGGCAGCCATCAGCGCGATGATACCGATCGCATAAGCGCGCAGATCGCGGGTTGGTTTTTCAACGACACTGGCTTGCATATACACCTCCTCCGGTATCCATCATGAACTCCATCCGGTGGTAATTACCGTCTCTTCCTCTTCTTTGGGAGGTTTCAAGCGGTATAAACTGCGGATGATGGCTGGCGCAGCGATGAAGATGATCACCATGCCCTGGATGATGCGAATGATTTCCACCGGCGTACCAGCGACGGACTGCATGCGGGCAGCTCCACCGCGCATGAATCCGAACAGCAGCGAGGATAATACCACCCCTATAGGATGGCTGTTGCCCAACAGAGCAAGGGCAATCGAATCAAAACCATAACCGGTTGAGAAGGATCGCACCAGCTGGTGATCTACAGCCAGGATTTGGACTGTGCCGGCCATACCGGCCAGCGCACCGCTGAGGGTCATGGTCAACACGATGATAAAGGATATGCGGATGCCAGCGTAGCGCGCAGCATGCGGATTGGCACCGGTCATGCGGATCTCCAGGCCGCGCGGGGTTTTCCACAAGAACCAGTAAACCAGGACGGCGGCACCCAGGGCGATGAAGAAGCCCCAATGCAGGCGTACCGGTGGCGGTAGAAGCGTAGGGAGGTATGCAGAAGGTTTGATCAGGGGGGTGATCGGCAGCCCATCTCCTCGAGCCATCGGACCGTTCAGCAGGTAATCTGTCAGGCGGAAGGCGATGTAGTTCATCATGATGGTGTTGATCACCTCATGGGCGCCGGTGCGTGCTTTAAGATATCCCGGGATTGCACCCCATATTCCACCGGCAGTCAACCCTGCCAAGATGGCTAAAGGCAGATGGATGATCATTGGCCATCCGCTCAGGGAGTAGCCAACAAATGCGGATGCCAGACCGCCGACAAATAACTGGCCTTCAGCACCGATGTTGAATAAGCCGCCCCGAAAACCAAGTGCGACTGCTAATCCAGCGAAGATGTAGGGGGTGGTGATCACCAGGCTCTCACTGAAGGGTCGCAAGGCAGCGTACAATGGATTGGGATCACCAGTAGATCTCCAGATCTGGAAACCTTCGACAATTAATTTGGGGTTTCCAAAGGCGCCCTCAAAGAGGGCCAGGTAGGCTTCCCAAACCGTCTGCCAGGTGATCTTGAACGCTTCCAATGGTTCCTGAAAGATATTCGCCCAGGCTGCTAAGACCTCTGGCGAGGAAGCAGCGATGATGAATCCCCCGATCACGAAAGCTGTGAAAACGGCCAGGAGGGGGACGACCAACGCGGAGAACCTCCCCCTTCTAATAGCAATCTTTTGGAGAAGCGGTCGCTCATCCTCTTCAGGGGGCTGCTCTGGAATTTCGGGAGTCTTGATTTCTTCCTTTTCTTCGCTCAAGTTGACCTCCAATCTTAGATGGAGCTTCGGTCATTTGGATTGATAATTTGCACGGTTATACAGGATCAGCCTCTTGAATGCCAGCCATCAGCAAGCCTAACTTCTCCCGCGTGGCTTCTTCTGCTGGCATGATAGCAATTAACTTACCAGCGAACATGACTGCGATGCGATCGGATAAGCTCATGACCTCATCCAGCTCAGGGGAAACCAGCACCACTGCGGTGCCATCATTACGTTTCTTCATGATCTGGGCATGGATATATTCGATCGAGCCGACATCCAAACCGCGGGTGGGCTGTGAAGCGATCAACAAATTGATGGGACGCGAGAATTCACGCGCCACGATCACTTTCTGCTGGTTGCCACCGGAAAGGTTGGAGACAGGTACGAAAATACTGGGCGTGCGCACATCAAAGGCTTCGACACGTTCTACAGCGGCTTTTTCAATTTCACCCTGTTGTAAATTCATACCCTTTGAAAATGGGGGTTGATAATAAGTGTTTAATACCAGGTTATCAGCAACCGAAAAGGAAAGCACCAGGCCATCTCTTTGCCTGTCCTCAGGAACATGGGCTGAACCCACCTCGGTGATCTCCCGCGGAGAAAAACTGGTCGTATCGGTGCCATTGATTCGGATCTGACCGCTCTCGACCTGGCGCAAACCGGTGAGCGCTTCGACCAGCTCGGTTTGACCGTTGCCCTGCACACCGGCGATACCCAGGATTTCCCCGGCTTTAACTTCAAATGAGACTTGATCGACTGCCAGCAGCTGCCGGTCATCCTTAA